>NZ_JAWDIC010000003.1:300000-446218 GCF_032464895.1 Phycicoccus sp. M110.8 | reverse complement strand
GTACTCCGCCCCGGCCACGGTGGGAGCGCTGGTCGAGCAGGCGATCAAGGAGGCCAAGGACGCGCTCTTCACCGCCAGCCGTGGCAGCGCGTCGAACGAGGGCGGAGAGTCGGCAACTCCACTCGACCGTGTCCCCGAGCAGCCGATGGGGAACCGTGCGGGGTTGCCGACGTATGCCGATGCGCTCGAGGAGCTGGCGAACCGCTCACTGGCGTCGGTCACCTCGACCAGCCGCGCGTCGCACTACCGGGTGTACCTGCACCTGTCCACAGACGGGGCCTGGGTCAACGGTGGTCACGCGATCCCGTTGCGGCTGTTGGGGCGGTTCGTCAGCGACGGGGTCGTCCAGCCGGTGTGGGAGACCGAGGGCCGCCCGGTCTCCGTCGGCCGCGGCATGCGGATCCTCCCCGAACGCACGCGACGGCTGGTCGAGGACCGCGACCGCGGGTGCCGGTTCCCCGGGTGCGGGGCGACCCGGTTCGTCGAGGTCCACCACCTGCACGCCTGGGCCGACGGCGGCACCACCGACGAGGACAACCAGGTCAGCCTGTGCCCCCACCACCACGACGCCCTCGACCGCGGCGACTTCACCCTCACCGGCGACCCGACCAGGCCCGACGGCCTCGTCGCCACGAACCGGTACGGCCTACGCGTCCGACCACCGCGGCCCGTCGACACCCGGCCCCCGCCTGGCGGCGACCCACCCATACCCCTCGACGCCTACCAGCCCCCGACCGGCGAAGCCGTGCGCTGGCAGGACCTCGAAATCCTCCCCGACACACCACTCCGAACCCGCTGAGCTCCAGCCGCGCTCACCGACCACCCCGGCGGAAAACGGCGGGCAGGCGCCGGCCCCGGCGGCATACCCTCCAGCCATGTTCCTGCGCCGTGAGACCGCCGCCGACCACGCCGTCGTCCACGCGCTGCACCGCGACGCCTTCGCGCACGGGCCCACGGAGGACGGCCGGCCGGCGAGCGACGGCACGACCGAGGCGCGGCTCGTCGACGAGCTCCGCGCCGAGGGGCACCTCCTCAACGCCATGACCTTCGTCGCCGAGCGGGACGGCGCCGTCGTCGGGCACATCGCCATGAGCGCGGCCACGGTCGACGGCCGCGCCGGTGAGCTCGTGGCGCTCGGGCCGCTCGGCGTCCTGCCCGAGCACCAGCGCACCGGCGTCGGCTCGGCCCTCGTGCACGCCGCGCTCGGGGCTGCCGACGCCCTCGACGTGCGCGGGGTGGTGCTGCTCGGGCACCCCGAGTACTACCCGCGGTTCGGGTTCGGGCCGGCGGTGGAGCACGGGGTCACGCCGCCGCACGACTGGGGACCGCGGTTCTTCCTGCTCCGGCCGCTCACCGCGTGGGGTGAGGGCGTGCGCGGTGCCTTCCGCTACGCGGACCCGTTCGAGCGGGTCGACTGAGCGGGCGCGCCGGGGTCAGTTGGGGTTGTAGCCGCCCTCGGGCTCGCGAGGGGCCAGGCCCAGGCCGCGGCTCAGCGTCGTCTCCCGGCGCACCATGCGGAGACCGAGGCGCAACCGCGCGCACGTGTCCGGGGCGGCGAGCAGCTGCTGGCGTTCGCTCAGCCCCAGCAGCGCGGCCGAACCCACGGCGTACGACAGCTCGGTGGGGTCGTCGGGCCACGGCGCCTCCTGCGCGCCGAGGGCCCTCGCGTAGTCGTCGAGGGCGTCGCGCACCGACTGCGCCAGGTCAGCCGCCTCGACCGGGTCCCCGGTCTCCTCGCCGAGCCACGAGACCTCGCCGGTGAGGTATGCCGTGCCTGCCTCCGTCGCGACCCGGTCCAGGTGGAAGCGGCGACGCCCCTCGCCCAGGACGAGGAACCGGCCGTCCCCGACCGCGGCGGCGCCGCTCACCCGGGCCACGCAGCCGATCTCGTGCAGGTCGCGGGCGGCGTCTGCACCCACCTCGTGTCCGTGCCGGATGGCGACCACGCCGAAGTCCGGCTGGTCGGCGCCGGCGACGAGGTCCTGGAGCATGGCGATGTACCGCGGCTCGAAGACCTGCAGGGGGAGCTCGGCACCGGGCACCAGCACCGTGCCGAGCGGGAACAGCGGGAGCCGCGGCATGGGTACACGGTAGGCGCCAGTGGTCGGCACCGACACCCGTGGGCGACGGGCTACTAGGCTGCCAGCGTGTCGCCCTACGTCGTCGTCGCCGCCGTGGTCGTGGTGGGCCTGCTGCTCTTCGTGGCAGCGATGTCGGCCCGGGCGCTGCTGGCCCCGAAGGCACCGACGCGCGCGAAGCTCACGACGTACGAGTCCGGCGTCGACCCGGTCGGCCAGGGCTGGGCCCAGACCCAGGTGCGCTACTTCGTCTACGCCTTCCTCTACGTCATCTTCGCGGTCGACGCCGTCTACCTGTTCCCGTGGGCCCTGGTCGTCCGCTCCTCGCACCTGGGGGCGGCGTCGCTCGTGGAGATCGCCGTCTTCATCGGCGTCCTGCTCGTCGGTCTGGTGCACGCGGCCCGGCGCGGCCTGCTGAGGTGGCTCTGATGGCGCCGGTCGACCTACCGCTGCCCCGGGTCGGCGCGGCCCAGGACGTCGCACCCACGCCCGTCAAGGTCGTCCTCAACTGGGGCCGGCGCTACTCGCTCTGGGTGTTCAACTTCGGGCTCGCGTGCTGCGCGATCGAGTTCATCGCCGCCTCGATGGCCCGGCACGACTTCATCCGCCTCGGCGTCATCCCGTTCGCGCCCGGGCCGCGGCAGGCCGACCTCATGGTCGTCAGCGGGACGGTGACGGACAAGATGGCGCCTGCCGTCCGGCGGCTCTACGACCAGATGCCCGAGCCGAAGTACGTCATCTCCTTCGGCGCCTGCTCCAACTCCGGTGGCCCGTACTGGGACTCCTACAGCGTGACCAAGGGCGTCGACACGATCCTGCCGGTGGACGTCTACGTCCCCGGCTGCCCGCCACGGCCCGAGGCCCTGCTCCAGGGGATCCTGCGGCTGCAGGAGCAGATCGGCCAGGAGTCGTTGTCCACCAAGGGGATCCGCGCCAAGTACGCCCGGCACCGCACGGCGGCGGCGGGTGAGGTGACGCGCGGCCTCGTCGCGCCCCCGGCCCGTCCGGCGGGGGAGGGGCCGTGAGCGACCCCGCCGCCGTCGACCGGGTCGAGGTGCCCGCGGCCGAGTGGGCGGTCGCCGCGGCAGCCGCCCGTGACGAGGGCTACACCTTCTTCGACTGGCTCACGGCCGTCGACCAGACCGACGCGCCCGAGGACCCCGGGTTCGACGTCGTGTGCCACCTGCTCGACACCGCCACGCCCAGGGCCCTGCGCCGGCGGCTCCTGCGCACGCGAGTGGCCGAGGGGGCGGCGCTCGCCAGCCTGACGCCGGTCTTCCAGGGCGCGGCCTGGCACGAGCGCGAGACGCACGAGATGTTCGGCCTCGACTTCGACGGCTTCGACGACGGCACCGGCCTCGGCCTGCGGCCGCTGCTCCTGCCCGACGGCTTCGAGGGGACCCCCCTGCGCAAGTCCTTCGTCCTGGCCGCGCGCGCCTCCAAGGCGTGGCCGGGCGCCAAGGAGCCCGGCGAGTCCGAGCACGCCCGGCCGACGGGCCGCCGGCGCGTCAGCGCCCCCGGCGTCCCCGACCCCGAGTGGGGGCCGCGGTGACCGCCGTCGAGGTGGTGCTGCGGGCGGTCGGCGTGCTCGCCGCCTTCCTCGTGCTGCCGCTGCTCGTGGGCCAGGCCGAGCACAAGGTGATGGCGCACATGCAGGGCCGGCTCGGCCCGATGTATGCCGGGGGCTTCCACGGGTGGGCCCAGCTGGTCGCCGACGGGGTGAAGTTCGTCCAGAAGGAGGACATCACCCCGGCTGCCGCCGACCGCCGCGTCTTCCGGTTCGCCCCGGCCGTCGCGCTCGTCCCCTACCTCGTCGCGCTGGCCGTCATCCCGCTGTCGCCGTCGGTCGTCGCGGCCGACGTCCCCGCGTCCGCCGTCTTCGTCCTCGCGGTCACGGCGGTCGGGATCCTCGGCACCCTCATGGCCGGGTGGGCCAGCGCCAACAAGTACTCCCTGCTCGGTGGGATGCGGGCCGCCGCGCAGCTGCTGTCCTACGAGCTGCCGATGGTGCTCGCCGTCGCCTCGGTCTGCCTGGCGGCCGGGTCCCTGTCGCTCGGCGGCATCGCCGACGCCTGGCGGCCTGCGTGGCTGCTGTGGCAGCTGCCCGGTGCCGTCGTGTTCCTCGTCGCCGCCGTGGCCGAGCTGCAGCGGCCGCCGTTCGACATGCCGGTGGCCGACTCCGAGATCGTGTTCGGGGCGTACACCGAGTACACGGGGCTGCGGTTCGCGTTCTTCCTGCTGGCCGAGTACGCCGGGATCGTCGTCATGTCACTGCTGTTCGCGGTGCTCTACCTCGGCGGCTGGCACGGGCTGTTCTCCGACCAGCTCGGCTGGCTGTGGACGATGCTCAAGGGGCTCGTCGTCGCCGTGGTGGTCATCTGGTTGCGGGTCGCCTGGCCGCGGCTGCGCGAGGACCAGCTCCAGCGGCTGGCCTGGCTGGTGCTCGTGCCGCTCGCCCTCGCCCAGCTCGCGATCACCGGTGTCTGGGTGGTGGTCACCTCATGAGCTCACCCGCACGCAAGTCCGGGGGCACCGGCATACCCGGCATCCTCAAGGGGCTCGCCACGACGGCGCGTACGCTCGCGACGCCGTCGCACACCGCGGAGTACCCGGACGTCGCGCCGAGCCTGCCGCCGCGCTCGCGCGGGGTCATCGCGCTGCTCGAGGAGAACTGCACGTCGTGCATGCTCTGCGCGCGCGAGTGCCCCGACTGGTGCATCTACATCGACTCGCACAAGGAGACGATCCCGGCGGCGACGCCCGGTGGTCGCGAGCGGCAGCGCAACGTCCTCGACCGGTTCGCGATCGACTTCAGCCTCTGCATGTACTGCGGCATCTGCATCGAGGTCTGCCCGTTCGACGCGCTGCACTGGAGCCCGGAGTTCGAGTACTCCGAGCTCGACATCCGCGACCTGCTGCACGAGAAGGACCGGCTCGGGCAGTGGATGCCGACCGTGCCCCCGCCGCCCGCCCTCGACGAGCACTCGGCCGAGCCCGCCGAGGTCGCGGCCAGCCAGAAGCCGGCCCGCGGCGGATCGCGTCTCGTGCCCCGCGAGCGGCCCGCCCGCGTGCGCCCGGCGCGGGTCGGCGACGAGTCGCCCTCGGGTGCGACCGGCGCGACGCCCCGCGAGGCTGCGGCTGCCGAGGCGCAGGCCACGCCGCCCACCCCGGACGAGGCGGGCGGGGACCAGGCATGACCGGTCTCGACGTCGCGTTCGCCGCCGTCGGCGTCCTCGCCGCCGCCAGCGGGCTGCTCGCCGTGACCACCCGGCACGTCGTGCACGCCGCCCTGTGGCTCGTCGTCTGCCTCGGCTCGGTCGCGGGGTGCTACCTCGTGCTGGGTGCCGAGTTCGTCGCGCTGGTGCAGCTGCTCGTCTACGTCGGCGCCATCGTGGTGCTCGTCCTCTTCGCGCTCATGCTGACCCGGGCGCCGATCGGCCCGAACCGCGAGGTGTCGACCAGCCGGCTGCACCGGGCCCTCGCGGCGGTCCTGGGGGCGGCCGTCACCGCCCTGCTCGGCGCGGCGCTGCTCCCGCTCGCGGGGCCGGCCCGCCCGCGGGTCGAGACGCCGAGCGACCGGCTGGCGGGACAGGTGTTCGGCACCTGGGTGTGGCCGTTCGAGCTGCTCTCGCTGCTGCTGCTCGTCGCCCTCGTCGGCGCGCTGGCCGTCTCGCGGATGGTCGCCCCCGAGCCCGAGACGCCGGTCGTGGCCGCCGACGAGCCGGTCGACCAGCCGGCCGACACGGCAGTCGACGCGGGGGAGCGGGCATGATCCACCTCGCCGGCCCGTACCTGCTCGCCGCCGTCCTCGCGGGTCTGGGCACCTACGGCATCCTGGCCCGCCGCAACGCCGTCCTCGTCCTCATCGGCGTCGAGCTCGTCCTCAACGCCGCCACCGTGCTGCTCGTCTCCGTGTCGGCCTCCGGCGACGAGCGCTGGAACGCCGGGTCGGTCCTGACCCTCTTCGTGATCACCATCGCCGCGGCCGAGGTCTGCGTGGCGCTCGCCGTCGTGCTGGCCGTCTTCCGCCTGCGCGGTGACGTCGACCTCGAGGCGGACCGCCCGTGAGCGGCGCCGCGGCCCGACTGGTCGTCCTCGTCCCCGCCGCCGCCGCGCTGGTGGGCCTGCTGGTCGCACGCCGGCCGCGACCGCGCACCGCCCGGGCCGTCGCCACCGTCGGCTCCCTGCTCACGCTCCTCGTTGCCCTCGTCGAGCTGGTCGCCGTCCACTCGGCCGGTCCGGTGCAGGCGCTGCACCTGCTGCCCTCGCTCGAGGCCGGCGAGCTGCGGATCCCGTTGCAGCTGCAGGCGACCGACGCCCCCGCCCTCGTCGCCGTCGTGGTCGCGGTGGTCGGCTGGGCGGTGCAGGCGTTCGCCGGCTGGTACCTGCGCGACGACGACCGCTACGGCACCTTCGCCGCCACCGTGTCGCTGTTCTGCGCGGGGATGCTGCTCACCGTCCAGTCCGCCGACCTGGTCCTGACCCTGGTCGGGTGGGAGGTCATGGGCTGGTGCTCCTACCTCCTCATCGGCCACTGGAGCCGCAAGGAGTCCGCGCGCCGCGCCGCGCTCAAGGCGTTCCTCGTCACCCGCCTGGCCGACGTCGGGTTCGTGCTCGGGGTGGTGCTGCTCGCCACGGACGCCGGCACCACGGCATACCAGGAGGTGCTCGCGGGGGCGCCCGGGACGCTGTCGAAGGTCGGCATCGCCCTCCTCGTCGTGGGCGTGCTCGGCAAGTCCGGCATGGTGCCGTTCCACGACTGGCTGCCCGACGCGATGGAGGGCCCGACGCCCGCGTCCGCGCTCATCCACGCGGCGACCATGGTCGCCGCGGGCACGTTCGTCCTCGCGCAGCTCTTCGACGTCCTCGTGGCCAGTGACGGGGCGCGGTGGCTGCTCGCGGTGAGCACCGCCGTGACGATGGTGTACGCCGCGGTGCTGGCCTTCGGGCAGTCCGACCTCAAGCGCCTGCTCGCCTACTCGACCCTCTCGCAGGTGGCGCTCATGCTCTCCGCGCTCGCGGTGGGCCCGGCCGACGAGGGTCCGGGCGCCGGGGTGCTGCACCTGTACTCGCACGCGTTCTTCAAGGCGCTGCTCTTCCTCGCGATCGGGTGGCTCAGCGTGACCGTCGGCGGGACCGCCGCGACCGCGCTGCGCGGCAGCCTGCGCGGCCACCTCGTGATCCGCCCGGCCATGTTCGTCGGCCTGCTCTCGCTCGCCGGGGTGCCCCCGCTCGTGGGCTTCGTGTCCAAGGAGCACGTGCTCGGCGCGGCCGAGGCCGGCGTGTCGGCCGGGGACGCCCGTGCCTGGCTGGTGCTCCTCGCCGGCATCGTCACCGTGCCGCTGACCGCCGCCTACTGCATGCGCGCGTGGCTCGTCCTCGACGACCTCGCCACCACCGACGTCACCCGGCACGAGACCGACACGGCCACGCGGCCGGTGCGCACGGCGGTCACCGTCCTGGCGGTGCTGTCGGTGGTCGGGGGCCTGGTCGTCCTGACGCCGCTGCTCGACCTGCGCGGACACATCGGGTGGCTCGTGGCGCTGCTCAGCGTCCTGCTCATCGTGGGCGCTGCGCTCGCGGTGCGCTCGGTCCCGCTCGTCGACGACCCCGACCCCGCCACCAGGCTCGTCGGCGCCCGCCGCCCGCTGTTCGACCGCGGCCTCGGCGTCGACCGGCTCTACGTCGCCGCCGTCGCCACCCCCGTGCTGGCGCTGGCGCGGCTCGTCGTCGTCCTCGACCGGGACGTCGTCGACGCCTACGTGCGCGGCGCCGCGGTCGCCGCCCGCTGGTCCGGCCGTGGTGGCCAGCGGGTGCACGACCGCGAGCGCGCCGCCTCCGGGCTGGCCTGGGTCGTGGCCGGGGTCGTCGCCGTCGCCCTCGCGGGGGTGGCGCTGTGGTGATCCTCGTCAGCCTCGTGGTGCCGGCCGCGGTGGCGGTCTGGCTTCTCACCGCCGGGCGGCGCCTCGGCCACCGGGCCGCGAACGGCGTGGCCACCGCCGCCAGCGTCGTCACCCTCGGCGCCGTCATCGTGGCCGTCATCGTGCGCCCCACCGTCGACAGGGCGTGGGTCCCCTCGCTCGGGCTGCGCTGGCAGCTCGCGGTCGACGGCATCAGCGCACCCCTGTTGCTGATGACCGCGCTGCTCGGGGTCGGCGTCGTGCTGCACACCCTCGACCGGCCGCCCACCGGGGGGACGACCGGCGCCTTCCACGCCTGCCTGCTGCTGGTCGAGTTCGGTGCGCTCGCGACGTTCTACGCCCGCGACGCCGTGCTGTTCTTCGTGGCCTTCGAGCTGGTGCTCGTCCCGATGTGGGTCCTCATCACCCGGTACGGCGACCCCCACGACGCGCGGGCCCGAGCCGACGCCGGCGGCCGCTTCGTCCTCTACACCGCGTTCGGGTCCACCCTGATGCTCGTCGGGATCCTCGCGCTCGTCGCCAAGGCGGGGACCGCCGACCTCGACGTCCTCGCCCAGGGTGGGCGCACCGGCATACCCGTCGGCACCCAGACCCTCGTCGCCGCGCTGCTCGTCGCCGGGCTCGCCGTCAAGGTGCCGGTCTTCCCGCTCCACACCTGGCTGCCCTCCGCGCACACGACGGCCCCCACGGCCGGGTCGGTGCTGCTCGCGGCGGTGCTGCTCAAGATGGGCACGTACGGCCTGGTGCGCCTGCCGATCGCCTCGGTGCCCGAGGGGTTCTCGCGGGTCGCGCCGGTGCTGGCCGTGCTCGGCGCGGTCGGCATCCTGTGGGGAGGCCTCGCCTGCCTCGTCGAGCGCGACCTCAAACGGCTCATCGCGTACTCGTCCGTGGCGCACATGGGCTTCGTCGTCCTCGGCCTGGCCAGCGGCACCCGCACCGGGCTGCAGGCCGCCCTCTTCGCGAACATCGCCCACGGCGTCATCTCGGCGCTGCTCTTCGTCGTCGTCGGCGGCCTCAAGGAGCGCTGGGGCGACGCCGACCTGCGCACCGCCCGCGCTGCCGTCCGCGAGGTCGCGCCGCGGCTCGGCTTCGCGCTCGTCCTCGGGCTCGCCGCGTCCCTGGGGCTGCCCGGGCTCGCCGGGTTCTGGGGCGAGTTCCTCTCCGTGTATGCCGCGTGGTCGCCGGCCGACGACCGGCCCACCGGGCTGTTCCGCGGACTGGCCGTCGTCGCCGCGCTGGGGACGGTGCTGGCCGCGGCCTACGCCCTGCGGGTCGCCCGCACCGTCTGGGCGGGGGAGCGCCGCGAGCCGTTCATCGAGGACAGCCGCGACAGCGAGTGGGACGTCATCGCCGTGCTCGGGCTGGCCACCGTGCTGCTCGGCGTCCTGCCGGGTCCGCTGCTCGCCCTGACCAGCCCGGCCGTCGCCACCCTCGTGGGGGCGGCCCGATGACCACCCTCGTCTCGATCGACTGGTGGGTCCTCGGGCCGGTGCTCGCACCGGCGCTGGGGGCGGTGCTGGTGCTCGTCGTCGACGCGGTCTCGCCCCGGGCCGCCCGGGTCCACGCCGGTCTCGGGCTCCTCGCCCTCGCGGCGGGGGTGGCGCTCACCGTGCCGGGTGCCCTGCAGACCGGCGCCGCACCCCTGCGGACGCTCTGCGTCCCGGCCGTCGCGGGCACCTGCCTCTACGAGGCCGGGCCGGTCGCCAGCGCCCTGCAGCTCGCGGCCCTCGTGTCGGCGTTCGTGGTCCTGCTGCTCGCCTGGCCCGGGCCCCCGCGTCCCGACGGGCTGCGGGGCGGCCCCGCGGTGCAGGTCTGCCTCGTCCTCACCGCGACGGCGGGCGCCTCAGGCGTGGCCGCTGCCCACGACCTCGGGTCGTGGCTGGTCTGCCTCGAGCTCGCCACCCTGCCGGTGGTCGCCCTGGTCGCCCTCCGCGGCACCGACGCGGCCGGGCGGGGCGCCCTCGCGCTGCTGACCACCTCGCTGGTGTCCTTTGCGGTCGTGGTCCTCGGCGTGGCCCTGTGGCTCGTCGCGACGGGCGAGGCCGTCTTCACCCGGGGTGCCGCGGCCGAGGCGCTGGCCGACCCGCACCGGCGGGTGGTGCTGCTGCTCGGCGTGCTGCTGCTCCTCGCCGGGCTCGGCTTCAAGCTCTCCCTCGTGCCGTTCCACGTGTGGACGCCCCAGGCCTACACCGGCGGCAGCGAGCCCGTCGCGGCCTTCCTCGCCGCCACCTCCAAGGTCGCAGCCCTCGCCGCGCTGGTCGTGGTCCTCGGTCCGGTCGCGGAGGCGGGCGGTCCCGTCCTCGCCGCGATCGGCGTGGTCGCCGCCGCCTCCATGACCCTGGGCAACGTCCTCGCGCTCGTCCAGGACGACCCGGTGCGGCTGCTCGCGTGGTCCACCGTGGCGCAGGCCGGCTGGGTGGTGCTGCCCCTGTCGGCTCTCTCCCGGGGGTCGGCTGCAGCGTCAGCCGGCTACCTCGTGGCGTACGTCGTCGCGACGCTCGTCGCCTTCACCGTCGTCCACGTCGTGTCGACGGCGCCGCCGGCGCGTGGTGTCGCGCTCGACCGCCGCACGCTCTCGGCATACACCGGCCTGCTGCGCTCGCACCCGGTCCTCGGCGGCGCGCTGGGGCTCGCGCTGCTGTCGCTGGCCGGGCTCCCGCCCGGCATCGTCGGGCTGGTGGCCAAGGTCGTCGCGCTGCGACCCGTCGTCGGGGGCGAGCAATGGGTCTTGGCCCTGGTCGCGGTGGTCAACGCCGTCATCGGGGTCGCGGTCTACCTGCGCTGGTTCGGGGTGCTCCTGCGGGACCCGGAGTCGGGTCCGAGCGCCGCCGTCGTGCGGCGCGTCCCGCGCCCCGCGCTGGCCGCCCTTCTGCTCTCGGGCGCCCTCCTCGTGGCGACCAGCGTCGCGCCGCAGCTGGTGCTCGGGCTGCTCGACTGAGGCTGGGTGTCCGCTGGGAACGCGGCGGCACCACACGGCGTTGACCGGACATGCACAACCACTTCAACGGGCTGAAGACCGCTGCGCTGTTCGGCGCGATCTTCGCCCTGCTCCTGGCGATCGGCGGCATCATCTCCGCCTCGACCCGCAGCATGTCGTTCCTGTGGATCTTCGCCCTCATCGGTGTCGGCACGACCATCTACGGCTACTGGAACTCCGACAAACTGGCGATCCGTGCCATGCATGCGTACCCCGTCAGCGAGGCCCAGGCGCCGGCGATGTACCGGATCGTGCGAGAGCTGTCGACGGCCGCCGGCCAGCCGATGCCGCGGCTGTTCGTCAGCCCCACCCAGGCGCCGAACGCATTCGCCACCGGCCGCAACCCCGAGAACGCCGCTGTCTGCTGCACCGAGGGCATCCTCGGCATGCTCGACGAGCGTGAGCTGCGCGGGGTCCTCGGCCACGAGCTGATGCACGTCTACAACCGCGACATTCTCACCGGCTCGGTCGCGGCGGCCATCGCCGGCGTCATCACCTCGGTCGCGCAGATGCTGATGTTCGCCAGCATGTTCGGCGGCGGCAGCAGCGACGAGGACCGCCCGAACCCGCTGGTGCTGCTGGCCATGGCGCTGCTCGCGCCGATCGCGGCGATGTTCATCCAGATGGCGATCAGCCGCACCCGTGAGTACGACGCGGACGAGGACGGCGCCAAGCTGACCGGCGACCCGCTGGCCCTCGCGTCGGCGCTGCGCAAGCTGGAGGCCGGCGTGGCCCAGGCGCCGCTGCAGCCGACCCCGGCCCTGCAGAACAGCAGCCACATGATGATCGCCAACCCGTTCCGGCCGCAGGACGTCTCGCGGCTGTTCTCGACCCACCCCCCGATGGCCGAGCGCATCGCCCGGCTCGAGCAGATGGCGTACGGCTTCCGCCAGCGCTGACCCTGCTCTTCCTGCACCGAGGTGTGCCGCGCGGCCGAGTCCTCCGCGCGGCACACCTCTGCGGCGGCGGCCCTCTTCCGCGAAACGGCGGTTGCTCGGCAAACCGCGGGTTGTCGTCCCGCGGGAAGCCGAGCAACCGCCGTTTTGCCGTGTCGTGGAGAGGGTCGCGGAGGCGGACTGCTTGTCCGCAGTTGCAGTTGCAGTTCCTCGTCTGAGTGGGCCCGCCGGTGTGCGGGCCCTTTGCTTTGAGCGGTCCGTTCCGTGTCGTGGTGGTGTGCGCAGCTGGTGGCTCGCGACCGCGACCACCTCGGCCGACAGAAACGAGAGATCCCATGGCACAGGGAACAGTCAAGTGGTTCAACGCTGAGAAGGGCTTCGGCTTCATCGAGCAGGACGGCGGCGGCCCCGACGTCTTCGTCCACTACAGCGCGATCGACTCCAGCGGCTACCGCTCGCTCGAGGACGCCCAGCGCGTCGAGTTCGACATCACGCAGGGCCCCAAGGGTCCGCAGGCCGAGAAGGTCCGCGTCATCTGAGCTCCCGCACCCGGTGAGACCACCGAAGCCCCCGACCAGTCCTGGTCGGGGGCTTCGGCCGTCCGGGGGTCGGCGCAGGTGCAGCACCGACTCCTCAGCGCAGGTGCAGCACCGACATCGTGCGGTTCGCCATGGCGGACTCGCCGAGGGCGTTCGGGTGGACCGGCACGGTGTTGGTGCCGAACAGCACCGGCTCGACCCACCGCGTGCCGATCGGGGTGCAGGCGTCGTGGCCGTCCGACGCCGTCCCGAAGTCGACGAACGTCGTGCCCGTCTCGCTGGCGGCCTTCGCGATGACAGCGTTGAGGTGCGCCTGGAGCGCCCGCAGGTACGGGATGTCGCCCCGGGCGATCGGCATCTTCGCGTAGCAGCTCGCGACGAACGAGCTCGGCACGATCCAGGGGTAGCCGAGGACCGCGACGCGGGCGTTCGGCGCCTTGGCGTGGACGTCGGCCAGGGCCTGCCGGACGGCCGGGTAGGTCTTGGCGTCGATGGCGTCGTCGAAGCTGCTGCCGTACAGGTCCTTGCACGGGCTGCCGTAGCCGAGGGTCGCCGTGCCGGCGCTCCCGCAGGCGACGATGGCGCCGATGAACGTGTTGTTGTCGTTGCCGCCGATGGTGAGGGTGACCAGGTCGGTGCCCGGCCCGAGCGCGTCGAGCTGGGGCGCGACCCCCGGGTACTGGGCTGACCGGAAGTCCTTGGTCTCCGCGGCGCCGCACGTGACGTCGGTGAGCGAGGCGCCGGTCGTCGTCGCGATGACGTGCGGGTAGTTGCTGCTCGAGCGCAGGCACACGGGTGGCGCCGTCGGGTCGGGCGGCCAGACGCCCGACCCGGCCGAGTAGCTGTCGCCGAGGGCGACGTAGTCGACGCCGGCCGCGCTGGCCGGGGTGGCGACGGCGACGGCGGTGGCGGCGAGGGCCAGCCCGGCGAGGGTGGCGGCGACGCGGTGCAGGGGACGGCGCATGGAACAACTCCCTTGTTGTTACCTCGGGTAGGTTACCTACGGGTAGGGATGGTTCCCCAGATCACCCCGCGAGACAACCCCCTCGCCGGCGGGATGGTTGGATCGCCGTATGCCGTCGTTGACCCGCGCCGAGGCCCGCCTGCGTTCCGAGCTGCTCACCGTCGAGCGGATGGAGGTCGACCTCGACCTCGACCGCGGGCCGGAGACGTTCCACTCCCGCACGCGGATCTCCTTCTCCTGCGCCACCCCCGGCGCCTCGACCTTCGTCGACGTCAAGGCCGTGGAGCTGCACTCGCTCGTCCTCAACGGCGAGCCCGTCGACGTCGCCACCCTCGACGACGGCCGCGTCGCGCTGAACGGCCTGGCGGCCGAGAACGTCCTCGAGTGCGAGGCGGTCATGGCCTACAGCCGCGACGGCCAGGGCCTGCACCGGGCGGTCGACCCCGCCGACGACCGGCCGTACGTCTACGGCCACCTGTTCCTCGACGCCGCGCCGCGGGTCTTCGCCTGCTTCGACCAGCCCGACCTCAAGGCGCCCTACGCCATCACCGTGAAGGCCCCGCAGGACTGGACCGTCATCGGCAACGGCGCGGCCACCAGCACCGGGCCGGGGCAGTGGGAGCTTGCCGAGACCAAGCCGCTGGCGACCTACTTCGTCACCGTCTGCGCCGGGCCCTACGCGTCCGTGCGCGCCGAGCACGACGGCATACCGCTCGGCATCCACGCCCGCGCCTCGCTCGCCGACGCGCTCGATCGGGAGGCCCCGCAGATCCTCGAGGTGACGCGGCAGGGGTTCGACTACTACCACTCGCTGTTCGGCATCCGGTACCCGTTCGGGGAGTACCACCAGGTGTTCGTCCCCGAGTTCAACGCCGGCGCCATGGAGAACCCGGGCTGCGTCACGTTCCGCGACACGATGATGTTCCGCGGGGCGGCGACGCACGACGAGGTGCTCGCGCGCTCGAACACCGTCACGCACGAGATGGCGCACATGTGGTTCGGCGACCTCGTGACGATGCAGTGGTGGGACGACCTGTGGCTCAACGAGTCGTTCGCCGAGTACATGGCGCACCGCAGCTGCGTGGCCGCCACCGAGTTCACCGACGCGTGGGTCGACTCCACCATGGCCCGCAAGGTGTGGGGGTATGCCGCGGAGCGCACCCCCTCCACGCACCCGGTCGCCGGCGGGGCGGCGCTCGACGCGGCCGCCGCGCTGCAGGACTTCGACGGCATCTCCTACGCCAAGGGCGCGGCCGTCCTGCGCCAGCTCATCGAGCACATCGGCGACGACGCCTTCGTGGCCGGCGTCTCGGCATACCTGCGCGAGCACTCCTACGGCAACGGCACCCTCGCGGACTTCATCGGGTCCATCGAGCGGGCGGCCGGCACCGACCTGCAGGCCTGGGTGAAGGCCTGGCTGCTGACCGCCGGCGTCGACGTCCTCACGGTGGACCGCGCCACCGGCGTCGTCGAGCGCGTGGTGCCCGAGCGGTTCCCGGCCGACCGTCCGCACACGTTCGACGTCGCCGGCTTCACCGAGGGCGCGGAGGCCTTCCGGGTCGGGGTCACCGTGACGCAGGACCGCACCGAGGTGGACGCGCTGCGCGACCTGCCCGACGACGTCCTCGTGCTCCCCAACGCGGCCGACCTGACCTGGGCGACGGTGACGCTCGACCCGGCGAGCGCGGGACTCGTGCCCGAGCGGCTCGCGGCGGTCCCGGACGCGCAGGCGCGAGCCGTCACGTGGGTCGCGCTGCTCGACGGCGTCTGCCTGGGCACGCTCGACCCGCGCGTCGTCATCGACACCTTCGGTCGCGCCTGGCCGCACGAGCCGAACGAGTCGGTGCTCAACCGCGTCGCCCTCAACCTGGTCGGCAAGGTCGTCCCGGCCTTCCTGCAGCCGGAGGAGCGCGAGGACGCCACGCGGACCGTCGCCGTCGCAGCGGCGCGGGTGCTCGACGCGGCGACGCCCGGCTCCACGCGCGCCCTCGTCGCCGCCCGCTACCTCGCGCGCACCACCGACGACGAGCCCCGCCTGCGCGCGTGGGCCGAGGGTCGCGACCGCCCGGCCGGCCTCGAGGGAGACTCGGACTTCGGCTGGCTCGCCGTGCGCAACCTCGCCGCCCGCGGTCTCGTCGACGGGGACTTCGTGGAGTCGGTGCGGTCGGGCGACGACACCCTGCAGGGGCGGCTGGCCGCGCTGCAGGCCCTCGCGGCGAGGCCGGACGCCGAGTCCAAGGCCTGGGCGTGGGGCGAGCTCACCGCCAACCGTGAGCGGTCCAACTACGAGCTCAACGCGCTGGCGCAGGGGTTCTGGCAGGCGTCGCAGGACGACGTGCTGCGGCCGTATGCCGCGCGCTACGTCGCCGACGTGCCCGCCATGAGCGCGTGGGTGGGGGAGGACGCGCTCGCGCGGGTGGCGACGCTGTCGTTCCCGTGGGTGCTCGTCGAGCCTGCGACCGTGGAGCTCGTGGACTCGGCGCTCGCGCGCGACGACGTCTCGGTCGCCGTGCGCCGGAGCATGGTCGACGCACGGTCCGAGCTCGGGGAGGCGCTGCGCTCGCGCGCCCGGTACGCCTGACGGGGTCGCCCGGCGCCGGCCCGGTGGTTGCGCTCCGAAACCCCTGTGGCGGGTGTTGCTGCAGGTCATCGCGGTGCGCGGCCCTCTCGGATGGCAAGCGAACGGGTCCGGGCGGAGGTACGCTGTGGTCCTACGAGGTCCCCCCGTGATGTCAGTCGACGCGCGCCTCGTCGACGGAGGTGTCACCCAGGTGGTGCGCGCATGAACAGGTTGCACGAGGGCTACGTCCTCGGCGGGCGCTACGAGCTCGGCTCGCGGATCGCCTCGGGTGGCATGGCCGACGTGTGGGCCGCGGTGGACCAGGTGCTCCAGCGTGAGGTCGCCGTCAAGGTGATGCGCCCCGACACCGGCCACGAGGAGCTCTTCGCCCTCCGGTTCCGTGACGAGGCCGTGCACTCGGCGTCCCTCATGCACGCCAACATCGTCACCCTCTTCGACTACGGCGAGGAGGACGGCCTGGCCTACCTTGTCATGGAGCTCGTCCCCGGTGAGCCCCTCTCGACGCTGCTGCGGCGCGAGGGGGCGCAGTCCCCGCTCGTCGTGCGCTCGATCATCGGCCAGGTCGCGATGGCCCTCGGCGTCGCCCACGAGGCGCGCGTCGTCCACCGGGACGTCAAGCCGGCGAACATCATGATGCGCCCCGACGGCATCGCCAAGATCACCGACTTCGGCATCGCCCGCGCGCTCGACGCGGCGGGTCACACCCGCCACGGCGAGATGCTCGGCACGCCCGACTACATCAGCCCCGAGCAGGCGCTGGGCAAGGCAGCCACCGGCGCGAGCGACCTGTACGCCCTCGGCGTCGTGGCGCACGAGATGCTCTCGGGCCGTAGGCCGTTCGACAAGGGCACGCCGATCGCGACCGCCCTCAGCCACGTCACCGAGCCCCCGCCGCCGCTGCCGGAGGGCGTGCCGGACGACCTCGCCGACCTCGTCTGGCGGCTGCTCGCCAAGAACCCGGCCGACCGGCCCGAGAACGCGCGCGCCGTCGCGGTCGAGCTCGGGATGGCCGACGACGAGATCACCGGCCTGGCCCTCGGCCTGGCCGCGGAGCTCGACGAGCAGGTGGAGACGCCCGACGTGGTCCCCGTGACCCAGGCGATGTCGTCGCCCCGCCACAGCGACCCGCGGCCGACCCCGGTTGCGGGCGAGGCCCCGACCTCGTGGGTGGACCTCCCGCTCGGCCGGTCGTCCGGTCGGCACTCGGCAGGAGCGGTGCTCGCCGGGGCCGGCGCCGTGGGCCACGGCGCCGGCGCGCCGGACGTGCCGCACCCGGACGTCGTCGAGCCGGTCGCAGGTGCGGACATGGCCGCGGCCGTGGACGTCGTCAACGTCGTCGACCCCGGCCACGTCGAGGGCCTGGTCAACGGCCCGGCGTCAGCCGACCCGGACGCCACGATCCCCGGCTGAGGCCACGCCTGACCGGCCTCGGTCGTCCAGACGGTGTCGCCGCTCACCTCGGCGGCACCGTCTCGTCATGGAGACGGTGCCGACTGTTTTCTTGACTCGTTCCAGAAAGTGCGCGAGGGTGCCGGTATGCAGTCCCGCACCGATGCCGAGCGCGCCCTGCGCACCGCATCCCTGCGCGTGACGCGCCCGCGGCTGGCGGTGCTGTCCGCCGTGCACGACAACCCCCACGCGGAGACCGACGTCATCGTCGGGGCCGTCCGCGAGGAGCTCGGGCAGGTCTCCACCCAGGCCGTCTACGACGTCCTGCGCGCGCTCACCGCTGCCGGGCTGCTGCGCCGCATCCAGCCGTCCGGCTCGGTGGCCCGCTACGAGTCCCGCGTCGGGGACAACCACCACCACGTCGTCTGCCGCTCCTGCGGGACGATCGCCGACGTCGACTGCGCGGTCGGCCACACGCCCTGCCTCGACGCCTCCGACGACCACGGCTTCACGATCGACGAGGCCGAGGTGACCTACTGGGGCCTGTGCCCTGAGTGCGCCGCCTGAGGCGCGCAGCCGCCCCCCGGCATACCCGACCGTCACACCGACCCACCGACCCACCGACCCACCGACCCACCGAAGAGATCGACGAGAGAGGTACCCCGAGTGAGCGAGCAGTCCGCCACGCAGCAGCACGGCAGCGAGAGCGAGAACCCGGCGATCCCCGCGCCCGAGCCCAAGGGGCACCGGCCGCACACCAACCAGGACTGGTGGCCCAACCAGCTCGACCTGCGGGTGCTGCACCAGCACAGCACCGCCTCGAACCCGCTGGGTGGGTCGTTCGACTACAAGCAGGCCTTCGCCGGCCTGGACGTCGAGGCGCTGAAGGCCGACCTCACCGCCCTCATGACGGACTCCCAGGACTGGTGGCCGGCCGACTTCGGCCACTACGGCGGCCTGTTCATCCGGATGAGCTGGCACTCCGCCGGCACCTACCGGATCGAGGACGGCCGTGGTGGCGGCGGCCAGGGCGCACAGCGCTTCGCCCCCCTCAACAGCTGGCCCGACAACGCCAACCTCGACAAGGCCCGTCGCCTGCTGTGGCCGATCAAGCAGAAGTACGGCTCGGCGATCTCGTGGGCGGACCTGCTCGTCCTCGCCGGCAACGTCGCGCTCGAGTCGATGGGCTTCGAGACGTTCGGCTTCGGCTTCGGGCGCGAGGACGTCTTCGAGCCCGAGGAGATCTACTGGGGACCCGAGGACACGTGGCTGGGCGACGAGCGCTACAGCGGTGAGCGCGAGCTCTCCAACCCGCTCGGTGCGGTCCAGATGGGCCTGATCTACGTCAACCCGGAGGGCCCCAACGGCGAGCCCGACCCGCTGAAGGCCGCGCGCGACATCCGCGAGACGTTCCGCCGGATGGCGATGAACGACGAGGAGACCGTGGCCCTGATCGCCGGCGGCCACTCGTTCGGCAAGACCCACGGCGCGGCCTCGGCCGAGTACGTCGGCCGCGAGCCCGAGGGCTGCCCCATCGACCACCAGGGCCTGGGCTGGAAGAACACCTACGGCTCCGGCAAGGCCGGCGACACGATCACCAGTGGCCTCGAGGTGACCTGGAGTGCGACGCCGACCCAGTGGGGCGCGGGCACGGGCTTCTTCGACCGGCTCTTCGGCCATGAGTGGGAGCTCACCAAGAGCCCGGCCGGCGCGTGGCAGTGGGTCGCCAAGGACGCCGACGAGATCACCCCCGACGCGTTCGACCCGGCGAAGAAGCACCGCCCGACGATGCTCACCACCGACCTCGCTCTGCGCGTGGACCCGGCCTACGAGCCCATCTCCCGACGGTTCCACGAGAACCCCGACGAGTTCCGGCTCGCGTTCGCCAAGGCCTGGTACAAGCTGCTCCACCGCGACATGGGCCCGGTCTCGCGCTTCCTCGGGCCGTGGGTCCCGGAGGCCCAGGTGTGGCAGGACCCGGTCCCGGCCGTCGACCACGATCTCGTCGACGCCTCGGACGTCGAGGAGCTCAAGACCGCGCTGCTCGACTCGGGCCTGACCGTCACCCAGCTCGCCGCCACGGCGTGGGCCTCGGCATCCAGCTTCCGCGGCACCGACAAGCGCGGTGGTGCCAACGGCGCCCGCATCCGCCTGGAGCCGCAGCGCAGCTGGGAGGCCAACAACCCCGAGCAGCTCGCCCGCGCGCTCGAGGCGCTCGAGAAGGTCCAGCGCGAGTTCAACGACAAGCAGACCGGGGGCAAGCGCATCTCGCTCGCCGACCTCATCGTCCTCGGTGGCGTGGCCGCCGTGGAGCAGGCGGCCCGCGTGGGCGGCCACGAGGTCAGCGTCCGGTTCACGCCGGGTCGCACCGACGCCACCCAGGAGCAGACGGACGTCGAGTCCTTCTCGGTGCTCGAGCCGCGGGCCGACGGCTTCCGCAACTACGTGCGCGAGGGCGAGAAGCTGCCGCTGGAGACGCTCCTGCTCGACCGCGCCTACATGCTGCAGCTGACGGCGCCGGAGATGACGGTGCTCGTCGCCGGCCTTCGTGCGCTCGGTGTCTCCGCCGGGGACGCGGCGCACGGTGTCCTCACCGACCGCGCCGGGGCACTGACGAACGACGTGCTCGTCAACCTCCTCGCGCCGGGCACCGAGTGGAAGACCTCGCAGACCGACGAGAACGTCTATGAGCTCACCGACGTCGCCACCGGTGAGACGAAGTGGACCGCCACCCCGGTCGACCTGGTCTTCGGCTCGAACTCGCAGCTGCGGGCCATCGCCGAGGTCTACGCCGGCGCCGACGCCCAGCAGAAGTTCGTCGACGACTTCGCCGCCGCGTGGGCCAAGGTCATGGAGCTCGACCGCTTCGACCTGCGCTGACCCCACCGCCGGGCGCGAGCCCGGCCGCACGCGCCCGTATGCCGCGTGGTCGTCGCGACCACGCGGCATACGCGCGTCGGGGCCCCTCCCCAGAGCCTCGGGAGGGCGACGGGTAAGGACTGTGCCAAGGAAGCCCCACGGCCCCGCCGCGCGCTGCTAGGTTGCGCTCGCTTCATTCACGCCCAGGGGAGGACGGCGCAGATGCGCGCACGACTTTCGCGGGTCGGGGGGATCGTCGCGGCGGCCGTGCTGGCCACCGGTGTCCTCGCCGCTCCCGCGCACGCGGAACCATCACAGCTCGACGGCACCATCACGTCCGCAGCCACCGGGGACCCGGTCGCCGGCTGCGCCAACGTGTACGACCTGGCCTACACCTGGGTCGGTGGGGGCTGCAGCGACGACACCGGGCACTGGGTCGTCGACGGCGTCGAGTCCGGGACGGCCTACAAGGTCGAGGTCTACGGACAGGACTCGGTCTACGCCACGCAGTGGAGCGGGGGTGGCGCGTCCTTCGACGAGGCCACGCCGGTGACCGCGCCGGCGACCGTCGACACCGCCCTCGCGTACTCCCGGGAGGTGGGCGACGCGCAGATCGGCGGGACCATCACCGCGGACGACACCGGCAACCCTCTCCCGGGCTGCGTCACGGTCTACACGGAGGCGCTCGACTTCGTCGGGTCGACGTGCGCGGGCGACGACGGCACCTGGTCGGTCGGGCAGCTGGTCGCCGGTGCCGGGTACAAGGTCGAGGTCAGCGCCTACGACGACCAGCACGTCGGCGAGTGGGCCCAGGACGCTGCCTCGTTCGAGGACGCCCAGGCGGTCACCGCGCCGGCCACCGTGGACGTGGGCCTGGCGCTCGGCGGCCACCTGCAGGGCACGCTGACTCGCGTCGATGGCCAGCCGGCACAGTGGGCGCAGGTGGACGTCTCGACCACGGGCGAGAACGCCCGCACCGAGGCGTTCGCCCAGACCGACGACAGCGGCCACTGGAGCGCCCTGGTCCGGCCGGGTGAGTACACCGTGCAGTTCACCGATTGGCCCGCCAGCCAGTGGGCGTTCGGCCAGACGACGCCGGACGCCGCCGACCACTTCACGGTCGCCGCGGGCGACACCGTGCAGGTCGACGACCAGTTCCTGCCTGCCGCGAAGGTGCAGGGCACGGTCCGCAGCGACGCCACGGGCCAGCCGGTCGGCGGCGCCTGCGTCACCGTGTACGCGCCCGGGTCCGACGTCGACAACCTCCAGTGGGCCGGAGAGGGGTGCGTCGACGACACCGGCGCCTACTCTGTCGACGTCAGCCAGCCGGGCGACTACATCGCCGAGTTCACCGACCCGCAGGGGCGGTACGTCTCGGAGTTCTCCGGCGACACCCGGGTCGTCGGGCAGGCTGCCGAGTTCTCCGTGGCACGCGGCACGCCCGCCACGGTCGACGCCTCCCTGGCCACGGGCGCCACCCTCACCGGGCTCGCCGTGGACGCGAAGACCGGCGCCGTCCTGTCCGACGTCTGCCCCAACGCCTACCTCGGCCGCACCGGTGGCTGGGTCCGCGGCTCGGTGTCCGGGTGCAGCGGCGCCGACGGTCGCTGGACCGTGCGCGGGCTGCCTGCAGGATCAGTCACCCTCGCCGTCCAGCAGGTGACCCAGGAGTCCGCCTACTCCCTCACGTGGGCGTTCAAGGCGACCTCGCAGGCGACCGCCGACCTGATCACGGTGAAGGCGGGGGCGACGACCTCGGTCCGCAACGTGCAGATGATGCCGGGCGGCACGGTCAGCGGCACCATCACCGGCCCCGACGGGCAGCCCGTGGCCGACGCCTGGGTCAACGTGGGCGCCGGCTTCCCGGGCCGCGCCGGTCCGGGTGAGGGCCGCTGGTCCGCCAAGACCGGCTCCGACGGTCGGTACACCGTGCACGGGGTTCCCCCGGGGACGTACACCGCGTTCGTCTACACGGAGAACTACTCCGGCGACCTCGCGCCCGAGTGGTCCGGCGACGCGACCACGGCAGCGACCGCCCAGTCGTTCAAGGTCAAGGCCCTCAAGGACGTGCGGTTCGACGCCCAGCTGGCGCCCGCCTCGAAGATCTCGGGCACGGTGCTCCAGCCGGACGGCAGCCCGGTCGACCGCTACCTCGTGGGCATGGTCTTCGCCGCGGACGGGTCGTACATCGGCGACTTCGACGTCTACGGCGGTCCGGACTTCACGACGAGCGCGCTGCCGGCCGGCAGCTTCACGCTCCAGCTGATGGATCCCGAGACAGGGCAGTCGTGGTGGTACGACGGGGCGACCGACCGCGCGCACGCCACGGCCGTCCCGCTCGGGGTGGGGGAGCAGGCACAGGTGACGGTGCACCTGCCCTGACCCGGCCCGCACACAGGTATGCCGCGTGGTCACCGTGACCACGCGGCATACCTGTGCCCGCGGGCGCCGTCGCGCCGCAAGGGTGCTCCCGCGGGCGCGACCCCGCAGGCCTCAGCGGTAGTTGGTGAAGGTGAGGGCGACGTCGAGGTCGTCCTTGCCCTTGAGGAGCGCCTGCACCGCCTGGAGGTCGTCGCGGGACTTGCTGGTGACCCGCAGCTCGTCGCCCTGGATCTGCGACTTGACCGACTTGGGCCCCTCGTCGCGGATGATCTTGTTGATCTTCTTGGCGTTCTCCTGGCTGATGCCCTCCTTGAGGCCCAGCTCGAGGCGGTACTCCTTGCCGGAGAGCTGCGGTCCGCGCTCGGGGACGTCGAGGTGCTTGAGCGAGACCTTGCGCTTGACCAGCCAGGTCTGGAACACGTCGAGGACGGCGTTGGCGCGCTCCTCGGTGTTGGCCTTGATGATCACCTTGTCCTGGCCGCTGGCCTCGATCGAGGCGCCGACGTTCTTGAAGTCGTACCGCGTGGCGACCTCGCGCGAGGCGCTGTTGAGGGCGTTGGCGACCTCCTGGTGGTCGATCTTGCTGACGATGTCGAACGAGCTGTCGGCCATGGGTGGGTCCTTCCTGTGGCGCCGGCGGCCCCGTGCGGGCGGCCCACGTCGGCGCCGGTTTCGGCAATCGTGGTGGTCCTTGCTATCCTTCCACGCGCACCAGGCGGGTTGCCCGAGCGGCCAATGGGAGCGGACTGTAAATCCGTCGCGAAAGCTTCGAAGGTTCGAATCCTTCACCCGCCACCACGTGCACAGAAGGGCCTCTGGCCAGCGGAAACGCCGGCCGGAGGCCCTTTCTCCTTGCCGGGCACGGGGAGGTGCGCCGCAAGGACTGCGGCGAAATCGCACGCCCCTGACCCGCGGAATCGCGACACTCCGTCGGCACCGTGGCCACCGCCCGCGCGCGGCGGGTCATCGGCCGACGCTCGGCAGCCATCAGACCCAGCGCAGCAGCGCCTGATGGCTTCAGCGCACGAGGCAGGGGCGCTTGGCGTCGAAGGTCCAGTCCTCGACGAGGTACTGCATGGCGATGGCGTCGTCGCGCGCTCCGAGGCCGTGCTCGAGGTAGAGCTCGTTCGCCGCGGCCAGGGCGTCACGGTCGAGCTGGACGCCGAGGCCGGGGGAGGACGGCACCTCGATCGCCCCGTCCTTGATCTGTAGCGGATCAGTCGTGAGGGCCTGGCCGTCCTGCCAGATCCAGTGCGTGTCGAGGGCCGTGATCTCGCCGGGGGCTGCCGCGCCCACGTGCGTGAACATGGCGAGGGAGATGTCGAAGTGGTTGTTCGAGTGCGACCCCCAGGTGAGGCCGAAGTCGTTGCACAGCTGCGCGACCCGGACGGAGCCGGACATGGTCCAGAAGTGCGGGTCGGCGAGCGGAATGTCGACCGCGTCGGTCCGGACGGCGTGGGCCATCTCGCGCCAGTCCGTGGCGATCATGTTGGTGGCGGTGCGCAGTCCGGTGGCCCGCTTGAACTCCACCATCGTCTCCCGACCTGAGAAGCGCCCTTCCGCACCCACCGGGTCCTCGGCATACGCGAGCACGTCGCCCAGGCTGCTGCACAGGCGCACGGCCTCGTCGAGGAGCCAACCCCCGTTGGGGTCCAGCGTGATCCGGGCGTCGGGGAACCGTTGTGCCAGGGCCGTGACGGCCGCGACCTCCTCCTCCCCGGCGAGCACGCCACCCTTGAGCTTGAAGTCGTTGAATCCGTAACGCTCCTGAGCCGCCTCGGCCAGGGCCACGACCGACTCCGGCGTCATCGCCTCGCGGCGACGCAGCTGGGACCAACCGTCGCCAGCAGTGTCGTCGACCACGTAAGGCAGGTCGGTGCGTCCCGCATCGCCGACGTAGAAGAGGTACCCGAGCATCGGGACGTGCGAGCGCTGTTGTCCGTCCCCGAGAAGCTCCGCGACCGGGACACCGAGCTGCTGTCCCATGAGGTCGAGCAGCGCAGACTCGAGGCCGGTCACGGCGTGCACCGTCGTCCGCAGGTCGAAGGTCTGGATGCCCCTGCCGCCGGAGTCGCGGTCGGCGTAGGTTGCCGAGACGCTCCGCAGCAGCTGCCGGTAACGTGCGACCTCCTTGCCCTGCAGCAGCTCTGCGGCCTCGCGGACGGTGCCGGCGATCCTTTCCCCACCGGGTACCTCGCCCAGCCCGACCCGGCCGTCACTGTCGGTGACGATGACGATGTTGCGGGTGAAGAAGGGGCCGTGGGCGCCGCTGAGGTTGAGCAGCATGCTGTCGTGGCCGGCGACGGGCACCACCTCGACGGTGGCGATGGTCGAAGACATGGTGGGGATCCTGTCAGTTCCAGGTGGGGTTCAGGCGGCCGTCGATGCGCTGGGCGACGCCCCAGGGGTTGTCGTCACGGATGGCCGGCGGCAGGAGCGCGGCCGGTACGTCCTGGTAGGCGACTGGCCGCTGGAACCGGTAGATGGCGAGGGAGCCCACGGAGGTGGAGCGGGAGTCGCTGGTGGCAGGGAACGGTCCGCCGTGCACCATGGCGTGCCCGACTTCGACACCGGTCGGCCAGCCGTTGAACAGGATCCTTCCGGCCTTGGTCTCCAGCAGGGGCAGGAGACGTCGGGCCTCCGCCTCGTCGCTGGGCGCCGCGTGCACCGTGATGGTCAGCTGTCCCTCGAGGCGGCCGACCGACTCGACCAGCTCCGTGGGGTCGCTCCAGCGGACCACGAGACCGGCTGCCCCGAAGACCTCCTCGGTGACGGCGGGCTCCTCCCGCAGGACCTGGGTGGTGGTCGAGGCGAGCAGCGGCGCTGGCGCGTTGGTCACCTCTCCCCGACGACCCTCGGCCTCGACGGTGACTCCGGACGTCGAGCGCAGCGCCTCGACGCCGGTGTCGTACGCCTCCGCGATGCCCGTGGTGAGCATCGTCTGCCCACTGGTCTCGCGGACCGCTGTCGCCGCTGCCGCCAGGAACGCGTCCCCGTCCGGTCCTGCCGGCACGAACGTGATCCCGGGGTTCGTGCAGAACTGGCCCGATCCCAGGACGAGCGAGCCGACGTATGCCGCGGCCAAGGCATCCGCACGGCCCTCACCGATGCTGCCGGGCAGCACGACGACGGGGTTGACGGAGCTCATCTCGGCGAACACGGGGATGGGCTCGCGACGCTCCGCGGCCGCTGCGACGAGCGCCAGGCCTCCCGCTCGTGAGCCGGTGAAGCCGACGGCCTTGATCCGGGGGTCGCGCACGAGGGCCTGGCCGATCTCGTTGCCCTGCCCGAAGACGAGCGAGAAGAGGCCGGCGGGGAGCCCGCACGAGGCGACGGCTCGCGCCACCGCTGCGCCGACCAGCTCGCTGGTGCCCGGGTGCGCGTTGTGTGCCTTCACGACGACCGGGCACCCTGCGGCCAGCGCCGACGCGGTGTCGCCGCCCGCGACCGAGAACGCCAGGGGGAAGTTGCTCGCCCCGAAGACGGCCACCGGCCCCAGCGGCACCTGGCGCTGTCGGATGTCCGCTCGGGGCAGCGGTGTGCGCACGGGCAGCGCCGGGTCGATACGGGCCTCGAGGTGGTCGCCGAGGCGCACCACGTCGGCGAACATCGTGAGCTGACCGGTGGTGCGGGCCAGCTCGCCGGTCAGGCGGGCGGTGGGAAGGCCAGACTCGGCGACGGCGCGGTCGATGATGGCCGCCGCGTCCGCCTCGATCTCCTCGGCGACCCGCTCCAGAAAGACGGCGCGTACGGCGGGGGAGGTCGCGCGGTACTCGTCGAACGCCTCGGCGGCGGCCTGGGTCGCAGCCTGGAGCTGCTGCTCGTCGAGGGAGCTGTACTCCGGCTCGAGCGGCTGGCCCGTTGCCGCGTCGAGGCCCGCCGCGCCCTTGAGGTGGCCGACCACGGGGGAGCCGGCGATCAGCGAGTGTCCGGTGAGGGTGGTCATGCGGTTTCTCCGTTTCAGCGGATCTTGTCCACGAGGATGGTGAGGTCGCTGAGGTCCTGCTCGGTGAGGTCCTGCAGCGGCGGCCGCACCGGGCCGGCCGGGCGACCGACCACGTTGAGACCGCCCTTGATGATGGACACGGCATACCCGCGCTCGCGGTCTCGGATGTCCAGGTAGGGGAGGATGAAGTCGTTGAGCTTGCGGTAGACCGCTTCGCGGTCCTGGCGGCGGACGTCCTGGTAGAACCCGACCGCGAACTCGGGCACGAAGTTGAAGATGGCCGAGGAGTACGTGGTGACACCGAGCTGCAGGAGCGGCAGGGCGAAGGTCTCGGCCGTGGGCAGCCCCCCGACGTAGAGCAGGCGGTCACCGACGCGCGCGTAGGTCCGCGTCATCTCCTCGACGTTGCCCACGCCGTCCTTGAGGCCGATGAGGTTCGGGTTGCGTTCCGCAGCCTCTGCGACGGCGAGGTCTCCGAGGATGGCGTTCGCGCGGCTGTAGGCGATGACGCCGAGGTTGGTGGCGTTGCAGACGGCCGTGATGTGCTCGACGAGTCCCCGCTGCCCCGCCTCGGTGAGGTACGGCGGGAAGAGCAGGATGCCGTCCGCGCCGGCGGCTTCGGCAGCCTTCGCCTGGGCCACCGCTACGGCAGTGCCGCCCGTGGCGGGAGCCAGGACAGGCACCCGGCCACCCACCTCGTCGACGGCCACCCGCACGACCGTGTCGATCTCCTCGGTGCGCAGGGAGAAACCCTCGCCCGTGCCGCCGGCGGCGAAGAGGCCGGCAACCTCGTAGCCGCTCAGCCACGAGAGGTGCTCGCGGTATGCCGTCTCGTCGAACTGCAGGTCAGCCGTGAAGTGGGTGACCGGGAAGGACAGCAGTCCCGTGCCGAGCTGGTGGGCGAGGTCGTCGGGGGCCAGGGGCACGGGAACATCCTTTGCGACGGTGCGGCGCAGCTCCCCGAGGGGCGCTCGGCCTGCGGGGCCAATGAGGTCGCCTCAGGCTAGGGAGCGGCGTGGATACCTGTCCAAGACGAAAGATGTATCCCGTGATGCTCCCAGCGCATCACCGAGTGAGTGCGGAGGGGCTGCCCTCGAGCGACATGCGCGCGATCTGCGCGAGCACCTGGCGCAACATCGGGCTCCGCCGTCCCCGTGCCCAGATGGCGTGCAGCTCCACCGGGTGGCCGGGCCTCTCACTACCGTCGGGGTCGCCGCCACCGTCGACGAGCTCTTTGTACGCGACGTCCCGGACGCCGAGCATGCGGGCCGACGCGGGCACGAGGGCACAGCCGCGGCCGGCGGCGACCAGAAGCACCGCCGTGAGGATCTGGTGCACTTCCTGTTCCACTCGCGGGTGGGCATTGGTGAGAAAGCGGACGCTGAGCTCATGGAAATAGCGCGACTGCACCGGGTTGTAGCTGATGACGGGAACGCGTTCGAAGTCCCCCGCAGTCAGCGGCCGGTCGAGGGTGGCCAAGGGGTGGTCGACCGGCACGGCGGCACACAAGGCCTCCCTGAAGACCACGCGGGACTCGAAGTCCTGAGTGTCGAAGGGGGGCCGGGCCAGACCGAGGTCCAGCTCTCCGCGCCGGATCCCCTCGGCCTGGGCGGCCGTCACGCGCTCGTGCAGGATGACGTCGATGCCCGGAAGTCCGCGGTCGAGCTCTGCCAGCAGTGGTCCGAGCACGCCGATGGCCGAAACCGCCGTGAATCCCAGGCGCAGGGTCCCTGTGGCGCCCCGGTCCACGCGACGGGCGACATCGCCCGCGCTGTCGACGAGCGCCAACAGGCGGTACGACTCGTTGAGGAAGGCCCTGCCTGCCTCGGTCAGCGACACGCGGCGGTTGTCCCGGTCGAGCAGCGTCGCCCCGACGGTGCGCTCGAGCTTCTGGATCTGCCGGCTCAGTGGAGGCTGGGTCATGCGCAGGCGCTCAGCCGCACGCCCGAAGTGGAGCTCCTCGGCCACTGCGACGAAGGCGCGCACCTGGTCCAGCGTCATCATGAGTCCGTGAGGGTATCAGTCAATGCGTCATTGGGTTTGGACAGGCATTGAGGGCGTTCGTAAGGTCGGGCGCCACGGGGTCAGCACTGACACCCACGAGGCACCACCCGGGTGCCACAGCTCGAGGAGACCTTCAATGAAGAACGTTCGTTCGAGGACCCGCGTCGCCTCCCTGGTCGGCGCCGCGGCCCTCGCCCTCGCCCTGACCGCGTGCAGCGGTGTCAAGACCGGCTCTGGCGGAGGCAACGCCTCCGGCGGCAGCGACTACCCCACCAAGAGCATCGAGATGACCGTGGGCGCCTCCGCCGGCGGCAGCAGCGACCTCATCAGCCGGGCCCTCTCCAAGGGCATGGGTGAGGCGCTCGGCGTCGCGATGCCCGTCGTCAACAAGCCCGGCGCCAACGGTGCCCTGGTGGCCAAGGAGCTGAAGACCCAGAAGCCCGACGGCTACTCGATCTCGGTCCAGAACGCGTCCTTGTTCGCCATCACGCCCCTGGCCGTCTCGGCGGACGAGGCGGTGAAGGCCGACGACTTCGACATCGTCTACGGCGTCTCCCGCGACGACTACGTCATGGCCACCAACCCCAAGACGGGCTGGAAGTCCATCGCGGACATGAAGGCGTCCGGCAAGACGATCCGCTACGGCACCACCGGCGTCGGCACGGGTGCACAGCTGAACTCGGCCCTCACTTTCGCCACCGCAGGGATCAAGGCGACCGCAGTCCCGTTCGACGGAGGAGCCCCGAACCTGACGGCGCTGCTGGGCGCGCAGGTGGACGTGTCCACCATGCAGGTCGGCGAGGCCATCGAGAACATCAAGGCGGGCAAGCTCGTGCCCTTGGCCGTCTTCTCCGCCGAGCGCGTGCCCTTCCTGCCGGACGTCCCCACCGCCAAGGAGCAGGGCTTCGACGTCCAGGTGTCCCAGTACCGGTTCATCACGACCCCGAAGGGCACCCCGCAGGCCGTCAAGGACAAGCTCATCGAGGCCGCCAAGAAGACCTACGCGACCGCCGACTACAAGAAGTTCAACGAGGAGAACAACCTCACGCCGCTCGAGGTCCCGGGCGACGAGGTCGCGAACATGTTGAAGGCGGACCTGCAGTCCAACACCGACAAGCTCAAGAAGTTCGGCATCTCGCTGGCTTCCAACAGCTGATCGGACCCCGACCCCGCCGGCACGGGGAGAGCACGCCTCCCCGTGCCGGCGCCGCCGATCCCACCCACTCGACGAGGAGCCAGGGATGAGCACCACCAGTTCTGCCGTACCACCGTCCACGGGGGAGGGCGACATCCTCGAGGAGCTCAAGGCCGAGCTCGCCCAGGAACTGGAGGACGAGCGCCCACCCCACGCGGGTCCGCTGGCCCAGGTCGGCGCCGGGGTGGCCACTCTGGCACTCGGCGTCGCCGGGGTCGTCCTCTCCCTGGGCTACGGCCTGGGGAGCCTGACGCAGCCCGGCCCGGGGTTGTGGCCCTTCGCGGTGTCGGTCGCCGTGACGGCGATGTCCCTCGCCCAGCTGGTCTTCGGCCGGTCAGCGGAGGACACCGAGCAGTTCACCCGCTCGAGTGCCCTGACGGCTCTCGGGGTGGCGAGCCTCGTGGCGCTGGCCATGCTGCTGCCGGTCGTCGGCTTCGAGGTGCCTTCCCTGGTCCTCATGGCCGTCTGGCTGCGGTTCCTCGGCGGTGAGTCCTGGCGCATGACCGCGATCGTCAGCGTCGCCACCGTCGCATCCATGTACGGCCTGTTCGTCCTGGCGCTGTCCATTCCCCTCCCCCGCCTGATCTGACAGGGCCCCCATGGACTTCACACCACTGCTCCACGGCTTCGGCATCGTCCTGCAGCCGACGAACCTGCTCTACTGCCTCATCGGCGTGGTCATCGGCATGCTCATCGGTGTCCTGCCGGGCCTCGGTCCGGCAGCCACCATCGCGATCCTGCTGCCGATCACGTACGGCATCGAGCCCGTCTCGGCCATCATCATGCTGGCCGGCATCTTCTACGGCGCCCAGTACGGCGGCACGATCACGTCGGTGCTGCTGCGGCTGCCGGGCGAGGCCAGCTCGGTCGTCACCGTCTTCGACGGGTTCGCCATGGCCAAACAGGGAAGGGCGGGCGCCGCGCTCGGCATCGCAGCCATTGGCTCGTTCATCGGCGGCACCGTCTCCATCATCGGCTTGTCGGTGCTCGCCCCGATCGTCGCCGGCTACGCGCTGGACTTCGGGCCGCCGGAGTACGCCGCCCTCGGCCTCCTCGGTGTGCTCCTGGTGTCGACCGTCGGCAACGGCGGCAAGCTCAAGGCCATCATCGCCGCGGCGGTCGGACTCCTCATCGCCACGGTCGGGCGCGACACCTTCACCGGCGCGGAGCGCTTCACCTTCGGCAACCTCAACCTGGCCGACGGCATCGACTTCGTGCCGATCGCCATGGGCCTGTTCGGGCTGGGCGAGATCCTCTACAACCTCGAGGAGAACCACAAGAAGGTCCACGCCCCGGCGAAAGTCACCAAGGTCTGGCCCACCCGGCAGGACCTCAACCAGTCCAAGGGCGCCATCACCCGCGGCTCCGGCATCGGCTTCGCCCTCGGCATCCTGCCCGGCGGCGGTGCCGTGCTCTCCTCGCTCGTGGCGTATGCCGTGGAGAAGCGTCGCGCACCCCGTCCGGAGCGCTTCGGGCGCGGGGCCATCGAGGGTGTCGCCGCCCCGGAGACGGCCAACAACGCCGCCGCGACGTCGTCGTTCATCCCGTTGCTGACACTCGGCATCCCGGCCAACGCCACCATGGCGCTGATGTTCGGCGCCCTGCTGATCCAGGGCGTGCAGCCCGGACCCCAGCTCGTCGACCAGCACCCCGACATCTTCTGGGGCGTCATCAACTCGATGTACATCGGGAACATCCTGCTGCTCATCATGAGCATCCCGCTGGTGGGCGTCTTCGTCCGCATCCTGCGCGTGCGCCCCGCGATCCTCGCCCCCATCACCGCGCTCATCACGATGCTCGGCGTCTACACCGTCAACAACTCGGTGTTCGACGTCTACCTCGTCATCGTGTTCGGCGTCCTGGGCTACCTGATGAAGAAGTTCGGCTTCGACCCCGGCCCGATGGTCCTGGCCTTCGTGCTCGGCACGCTCATCGAGTCCTCCGCCCGGCAGTCGCTGCTGATCTTCGGAGGCAACCCCACCGGCTTCCTCACCCGGCCCATCTCCGGGACCATCTTCGCCGCCATCGTCGTCGTGGCGGTCTTCCCCCTCCTGCGCCGGGCCGTCCGGCTGCGGCGCGGCGACGCCGCCCCCGTCGTCACGGACGCCGGACCGGCGGGCACCCAGCAGAGCTCCCAAGTCACCAGGGAGCACCAGAGCACGGAGGCGAAATGAGCATCCTCGTCGGCTACGTCGACACACCAGAGGGCCACGCCGCGCTCGAGACCGGCATCGCCGAGGCAACCCTGCGTGGAGAGCGCCTCGTCGTCGTGAACTCGCCCCGCCGCGGCGCACCCGTTGACGACGACATGGTCGACGGCGACCACGTCCGGTCGCTGCGGACCCGTGCCGCAGAGGCAGGGGTCGACCTCGACGTGCGCCAACCGCTGCACGGGGAGTCGTTGGCCGACACGTTGGATGCCCTCGCCCGGGAGGTCGACGCGTCCCTGCTCGTCATCGGGCTGCGGCACCGCACGCCGGTCGGCAAGCTCATCCTCGGCAGCACCGCCCAACGCATCCTCCTGGAGTCCGGACTGCCGGTACTGACCGTCAAGGCGCCGCGGTGACGCGCTCGCGGATCAGCTCGGTGGTCGTCACACCGGTCGCCTTCGCCGACCCGCCGCTGCTCAACGTCGTCGGTGTGCACCAGCCGTACGCGCTGCGCGCGATCGTGCAGGTGCACACGGACTCCGGCTCGGTCGGGCTCGGGGAGACGTATGCCGACGAGACCCACCTGGCGCGGTTGGCGGCGGTGGCGCGAGCCGTCGTGGGCGTCGACGTACACGACCTGAACGGATTGTGGCGGGTGACCGTCGATGCGCTGGGTGGGAGCACCGGCGGTGGTGGTGCCAGCTTCGGAGGCATGCTCGAGCTGGGCTCAGCCGTCGCGACCGTGTACTCGCCGTTCGAGGTGGCCTGCCTGGACATCCAGGGTCGGGAGGCCGGGCGACCGGTCAGCGACCTGCTCGGGGGCGCGGTGCGGGAGCGTGTCCCGTTCAGTGCCTACCTGTTCTACAAGTGGCCCGGACATCCCGGCCACGACGAGGACGACTGGGGCGAGGCGCTGACGCCCGACCAGCTGGTCACCCAAGCCCAGCGGATGGTGGGCGACTACGGGTTCGAGGCCATCAAGCTCAAGGGCGGGGTGCTGCCCCCGGCCGACGAGGTCGAGGCGATGCGAGCGCTGCGCGAGGCGTTCCCGGACCACAGGCTGCGCATCGACCCCAACGGCGCCTGGACCGTCGACACCTCGATCAAGGTCGCAGCCGAGCTGGCGGACCTCCTCGAGTACCTCGAGGACCCCACGCCCGGTATCGACGGGATGGCTGCCGTGGCGGGCAGGACCGCACTGCCCCTGGCCACGAACATGTGCGTGATCGCCTTCGAGCACGTCGCGCCTGCGGTGCGAGCGGGCGCGGTGGGGGTTGTCCTGTCCGACCACCACCTGTGGGGCGGGCTGCACCGCTCGCGGCTGCTCGCAGGGATCTGCGACACGTTCGGCATGGGCCTGTCGATGCACTCCAACAGCCATCTGGGCGTGAGCCTGGCGGCGATGACCCATCTCGCCGCTGCCACGCCCAACCTCACGTACGCCTGCGACACCCACTACCCCTGGAAGACCGAGGACGTCGTCCGGGGAGGCGTCCTCGACTTCGTCGACGGCTCGGTGGCAGTGCCGACTGGCCCCGGCCTGGGGGTCGACCTCGACCACGAGGCGCTTGGGCGCCTGCACGAGCAGTACCTCTCGTGCGGCATCCGCCGGCGTGAGGACACGGCATACATGCAATCGGTGCATCCGGGTTTCCAGGTGAACACGGCCCGATGGTGACACTCACCCCGGCAGGAGCCGTGCACGCGAGTTGGCCAGGTGCAGCCGCATCGCCGCCCGCGCGGCTGCGCCATCGCCGCGCGCGACGGCGAGGTAGATGTTCTCGTGCTCGAGTGCGACCCGGGTCAGGTGGGTCGCGTCCGAGACGGTGTACTCGGGCTCCAGGCGGGTGCGCGGGAGCATGATCATCATCGGACCCAGGGAGGCCAGCAGCTCGGGGTAGAAGCGGTTGCCCGAGGCCGCGGCGACGCGCAGGTGGAACTCGTAGTCCGCCTCCACCGCGCCGTTCCCGCGCTCGCCGGCCCGGCCGAGGTCGCGCAGGGCGCGCTCGAGGGCCTTGAGCTGCACGTCGGTACGCCGCTCGGCGGCCAGGCCGGCCGCCTCCCCCTCGACCCCGATCCGGAAGTCGATCATGTCGACCACGTCCCGGTGGGTTCGCACCCGGTCGGCCCCCACCTCGAACCGCCCGGTCTCGGGCAGGGCCAGCACGAAGGAGCCGCGGCCCTGGAACGTCTCCACGAGCCCGGCCGCCTGCAGCCTCGAGATGGCCTCCCGGACGACCGTGCGGCTCACGCCGAACTCGGCCACCAGCGACGCCTCGGTCGGCAGCTTCTGGCCCGGCTCAATCTCCCCGGCCAGGATCCGCTCCTTGAGCCGTTCGACGAGCTCGTGGGCGAGACCGCGACCGCCGTCGCGGTCGATGGGCCGGTCGCCCACCTCACGACCTCCCGGTCTCGAAGGAGTCGATGGTCCAGGCCTTCACCTGCTCGCTCAGGGTGAATCCGAGTCCCGGCCTGTCGGGGACGACCATGCGCCCGTCACGGGTCTCGAGGCGCTCGTTGAAGAGCGGGTCGAGCCACTCGAAGTGCTCCACCCACGGCTCGCGCGGGTAGCACGCGGCGAGGTGCAGGTGGATCTCCATGGCGAAGTGCGGCGCCAGCTGGAGGCCCGCGTGGTCGGCCAGGGCGGCAAGGCGCAGGAACGGCGTGATGCCGCCGACCCGCGGGGCGTCCGGCTGGATGATGTCGGCAGCACGGGCCTCGATCAGCCGGACGTGCTCGGCGACGCTCGATAGCATCTCCCCCGTCGCGATCGGGGTGTCCAGGGCGGCCGCCAGCTGGGCGTGGCCCTCGGCGTCGTATGCGTCCAGCGGCTCCTCGATCCACACGAGTCCGAGGTCCTCCACCGCCCGGCCGAAGCGCAGCGCGGTGGCCCGGTCCCACTGCTGGTTCGCGTCGACCATGAGCGGCACGCCGTCGCCGAGGTGCTCCCGGACGGCGGTGAGGCGCTGCAAGTCGCGCCTGGTGTCCGGTTGTCCCACCTTGATCTTGATGCCGCCGATCCCGGCCGCCACCGACTGCGAGGCCCGCTCCTTCACCTCCTCGATGGACGCGTGCAGGAAGCCCCCCGATGTGTTGTACGTGCGCACGGAGTCCCGGTGCGAGCCGATGAGCTTGGAGAGGGGCAGGTCCGCCCGCCGGGCCTTGAGGTCCCAGAGCGCGATGTCGATCGCGGCCAGCGCCTGAGTGGCAACGCCGGAGCGCCCGATCGACGCGCCGGCCCAGAGCAGCTTGTCGTAGACCTTGGCGATGTCGTTGGGGTCCTCACCGAGGAGCCCGTCGGCCACCTCCTTGGCGTGCGCGAACTGTGCTGGGCCGCCGGCGCGCTTGCTGTAGCTGAAACCGGTGCCGGAGTGACCCTGCTCGGTGGCGATCTCGGCGAACAGCAGGACCACCTCGGTCATGGGCTTCTGCCGTCCAGTCAGCACCTTGGCGTCGCTGATGGGCGTGGGCAACTGCAGGACCACGGACGAGAGGGCGACGTGGCGGATTCGGTCGGCGGTCATGAACAGGCCCTTCGTCAGGAAGCGAGACGCGAGTTATCCTACGAATACATTAGTTGTACGACAAGTGTGCGCAAGAAACCTTCCCGGCGAGGCGTGTGTGAGCCGCGTTCCCGCTGGTGAGCGCGCGGCATACGACAGGCTGTAAATCCGTCGCGAAAGCTTCGAAGGTTCGAATCCTTCACCCGCCGCGAGTGCACAGAAGGGCCTCTGGCCAGCGTAAACGCCGGCCGGAGGCCCTTCTCGCCTAGGGGGCCCGGACGTCACCCAGCGGGCCCGGTGGGGGTCTGGACTCGTGGTGCCCCTGAGGATGCGTTCATGATCTGCTGAAGCGCGCCACGAAGGTCTTCCCCGCGGCGCCGTTCACCGCGACGCGTATACGGACACGCGACTTGGTCTGAAGCACGCTGACCCCGGGGTCGACCGAGACCAGGCGGTTCGCGGACCCCTGCACCGTGACGGTCACGTCGCCGGTGAGGCGCTGCGTCGGGTCGCTGACGGCGATCGCCAGCTCGCCGGCCCTGCGGCTCACGACGACGGAGACCGGCGCGTCGACGGAGATGCCGTTGGTGACGGGCGCACTCGCGCCCCAGAAGTTGGCCATCGTGACGCCGCCGCGGCTTGCCGCTTGCACGAGGGCGGTGTTCGCGACGATGGTGACGTCGGCCATCGTCTGCGCGGCCACCTCGACCTCCTCCTGCGTGGCACCGGGAAGCTGGATGTACGCGTAGCTGTCGTTCTGGGGGTCGATGCCGTGGTCGAACCAGAAGGTGATGAACCGCCGGCTGTACGCCGTCTCGTCCTCGTAGGTCCCGCGATTGTCCATGTCGGTCCAGCGCCCGGTGCGGTCTTCGCGGATCGCCTGGATCCGGGTGCCGGGGACCGGGAACAGGTAGCCACTGGTGTTCGGGATGTACGCCCAGCTGGGCGTGAACGACGTCGGCGTGCTGCCGACCCTCGTGAACTGCGCGCCGTCGAGCACGGGGACCGTCCTGCCGTTCGGCCCGATGTTGCGCTGCTCGATGATCGTCTCGATCCGGTTCCCGTCGGTGCTCGTGACACCCGCGCCGAGGCACACGATGGCGTCCTCGAGGCACAACCAGGACTTGCGGGCTCTCAGGGGCTGGGTCTTGAACTGGAGACCCATACCGACCGCTGCGTTCCCGTCGAGGAGCGCGCCGCCCGCCCACGTGTTCGTGACAGTCGAACGCTGAGGCGTGCCGAGCACGGGCTGCTTCTGGACGACGGTGGTGCCCGGAATGCGACACTTGTTCGCGGTGGGCCACCACTCGTTCGCCCAGTGTCCGAGCTGGTTCGGCAGGTACAGGTAGACGGCACCCTCACCTTGGTACCACCCCATGCGGTTCTCGCCGTTGGCGGACTCGTAGGGGCGGATCGCCTTGGTCTCCATGGCAAAGCCCATCGCGAACCCAGGGCGGCGGTGGACGGCGCGCGCCATCGAGGTCGCGACCACCGTACGGGTGGACTCCGGCGCCGCTGGGATGCTGTCGTCCTGCACGAGCTGCCGCCCGAGCACGACCGAGGGGAGGGCCACCTGCTGGATGGGAACCGGGTCGTACGTGAAGAAGTCCGGCTGCCTCTCGCCGGGCGTGCGGCCAGCGAAGGTGTACGAGTTGTAGGCGGTCAGCCAGCCCTTGAGCTGTGAGCGGAGCAGGCGCGCGTCGTCAGCGGGGAACGCTCCCGCGAGCTGCAGCAGCACCCCGAGCGTGAGCCGGCCGATCCGGCGATCGGTCTCGTAGAAGCGCGAGATGCCGCGGCCGTGAAGCATGTCCATGAAGCCGCCGCCATAGATCCACGGCGCGAAGTTGTTCTGGGTCCAGTCGAAGACCTCGGCGGTCTGTGCCGTGGAGAACGCCCACGGAGTGCCGACGGCGGACACCATCATGGAGCTCAGTACCTGCAGCAGCGACACACCGTAACCAGCTGTGTACGCGTAGTAGACGTGCTGGACGAAACCGCCGTCAGGGTACATGCCATCGCCCGAGGTCGCGTAGGGGAAGATCGTCTCGAGCTTCAGCCGTGCGCTGTCGATGGTCGACTGGTCCCGGCTGAGCGCGCCGCGCAGCATCGTGACAGCGCAGGCCCAGTTCCGGTTCGCCCCGGTGGAGGTGCTGCCGCCCGTGATCGCGGGATCGGGCTCGTAGTGCTTGATGGCCGCCATTGCGGTGGCGATCTGCTCGGTCGACAGGTCGTCGTACATCAGCACGCAGAAGTCGTTGAGCGCCTGCGGGGTGCCGATCTGCCAGTCCCACCAGTTGCCGGTGCGGTTCACGGTGTTGTAGCTGTTGACCAGGAACCAGTCGATCGCCGAGAGCAGGTCGGCCTTGAGCTGGGGGTCGTCCGCCAAGGACGAGCCGGGTGTCTTCAGGCCCAGGGCAAGCTGGCGCAGCCGGACGATCGTGCTCGTCATGAGGGCCGACTGCCGGCTGACCGTGGGGTCGTAGAGGTCCTCCCACAGGTACGAGCGCGTGCTGGAGGTGATGAGCGGTTTCGCCCCGCGCCAGAACTCGCTCGCCACGGCGGCCGTGTTCTGCACGTACCTCACGAGAACGGCGTCCGTCGGGTCGTAGTCCCTGACCATGGTGGCCAGCCACTGCAGGCGGAACATGTCGAAGTCGTCGGTCGTGGCGGCACGTGCCGGTGCCGTCCACGGCGCCGTGACCGCGTCCGTCGCGCAGAGGGCCGCGGCGGCGACCGCGCCGGCCATCAGTGTCCGGCGCGAGAGGGAGAGGGGCATGGCCTGCCGTGTGGTCGGCACCTGTGTGTCGGCGAGCTCAGGCCGTCCACGACCGTCCACCGTGGGGGACGCCGCCGCATCAGGCCGCCGCCTCCGAAGTGCCATGGCCGCGAAGGCCGCGCCGCCTCTGGCGCGTGGAGTGTCCGTCATCTGGGTCTCCCTTCCTGCGCGGACGGCCGACCCCCGGACGGACCCGGCGTCGTCGCGCGAGCGATGCGGAGGAGTGTTGCCGCTAATTCGTATTACCGCAAGGGCCTGCGAAGGCCGAAGTCGCGCGCACTGTGCGGGGGCCGTGCCTCCCCGTGGGTAGAGTGAGCGCTTGTGGTGTCGGGATCAGGGCGCGTGACGCAGGCGGAGGTCGCCCGTCTGGCCGGCGTGTCGCAGGCCATCGTCTCGCTGGTGGTGAACGGGTCGGACTCGGTTCGCGTCACGCCCGAGACCCGGCGCCGTGTCGAGGAGGCGCTCAAGGCGACGGGGTACACCGTCGACCTTCTCGGGCGTCGGCTGCGGGGCAAGGCGAACCGCATCCTTGGTGTGTTCACCTACGAGTCGGTGTTCCCCTCGGGCTCCGGGGACTTCTACCTCCCCTTCCTCGGAGGGATCGAGGCCGAGGCCGAGGCGCTGGGCTACGACCTGCTCCTGTTCACCAGCAACGGACGGCGCGACGGGAGACGCCACGTCTACGAGCATGGCTCGAACCGGCTCGGCATCGCCGACGGTTCCATCCTGCTGGGACGGCACACCGACCGTGAGGAGCTTGCGCGCCTGCTCGAGGAGAGGTTTCCCTTCGTCTTCATCGGCAGGCGCGAGTCCGAAGCCGGAAAGGTGAGCTACGTCAGCGCCGACTACGTCACTGCGACTGCTGAGCTCTTCGAGCGGATGTGGTCGCACGGCCACCGGCGCATCGGGCTCGTTGCCCTGTCAGGGGACCTCGAGGGAACCGCGGACCGGCTCGCCGGGTACCTCAAAGCCGCACGACGTCACCGCAAGCAGCCGATCGTGGTGGCAGCGGAACGTCAAGCGGACGAGGTCCTCGACGAGCTGCTCGAAGCGGGGGTGACGGGAGTGCTCGTCGAGACTGCAGCCATGGCGCAGGCGCTCGAGGTGCGGGCTGCGGCGCGGCGTCTCGCTGTCCCCGGGGACATCTCTCTGGGCGTCCTCGGCGACCCGGACCCGTCCCAGGCGCAGTTCGCCGAGGCGGCGGCCGCCACCGAGCAACGCGACTGGTCGATGTTCCGGATCCCGCGCCGAGAGATGGGCCGGCGGTCCGTGCGGACGCTGGTCGACCTGCTCGAGAGCACCGGCAGGCGGTCGCCCGCCCAGGTGCTCCTCCCGTGCGAGCTCGTCGAAGGATCGACGATCGGTGACGTCTCGCGCGGCTGAGCAGGACTTCGAAAGGCCTGGGCCGCTCTTTGGCGGCAACCCATTGACATGCCCGAGGCGGTCTGATTCCCTCTGCTAATACGAATTATCGGCAGGAGGAAAGTGTGCGGGTCGACATTGCGATAGTCGGGGGTGGCCTCGGTGGGGTGGCCGCTGCCCTGGCAGCCACCGATGGTGGGGCCCGGGTTGCCCTCGTGACCGACGGGACGTGGCTCGGTGGTCAGCTCACGGCCCAGGCCGTGCCTCCGGACGAGCATCCCTGGGTCGAGCAGTTCGGTGTCACCGCCTCGTACCGCCGCTTGCGCGAGGAGATCCGCGGCTACTACCGCCGGCACTACCCCCTCACCCGCGAGGCCCTTCTCGCTCGGGAGCTCAACCCGGGAGCAGGACTTGTCAGCCGCCTCTGCCATGAGCCGCGCGTCGCGGTGAGCGCGATCGAGGCCCTGCTGGCACCTGCCCGGGCTGCGGGTCGGCTGCACGTCCTTGCTCCGTACGTCGTGGTCGGCGTCGAGAGCGACGGTGCAAGAGCCGCCTCGCTCGCCCTCGCGCACACGGCAGACGACGCAACGACCGACCGGTCCGTGGAGGCGACGTACGTCCTCGACGCGACCGAGACGGGGGAGCTGCTTCCCCTGGCCCGAGTTCCCTACGTCACCGGCGCCGAGTCCACGGAGGAGACCGGGGAACCCAGCGCTCCGGACACGGCGGACCCGTTGAACATGCAGGCCGTCTCATGGTGCTTCGCCATGGACCATGTCGACGGAGACCACACCATCGACCGCCCGGACACCTACGACTACTGGAGGGCGCAGCGTCCGGACTTCTGGCCCGGCCCGCTCCTGGGGTTCAGCTGGCCCAACCCCCGCACGCTGGAGCCCTCCCACGGGTGGCTGGCACCGAACCCGGACGACGACCCACTGGCGGTCGTGGCAGACCAGAGCAAGGAGCCGGGCACCGACGACCTGTGGCGGTTCCGACGCATCGTGGCACGAGGCCAGTTCAAACCGGGAGCCTTCGACAGCGACGTGACATTGGTGAACTGGCCGATGATCGACTATCTCGACGGTCCGGTCTTCGAGGTGAGCAAGGATGCCGCGGCAAAGCACCTGGAGGGCGCGCGCGACCTGGCGCTCTCGGCCCTCTACTGGATGCAGACGGAGGCTCCCCGCCCGGACGGCGGAACGGGCTTCCCCGGGTTGCGCCTGCGGCCGGACATCACCGGCACCGCCGACGGGCTCGCCCAGCAGCCGTACTTCCGTGAGTCCCGCCGCATCCGGGCCGTCACCACCGTGGTGGAGCAGGACCTGTCCTACTCAGTGCGAGGTGGTCATGGAGCGGTGACCTATGCCGACTCGGTGGGCATCGGCATGTACCGCATCGACCTGCACCCATCGACCAGTGGCGACAACTACCTCGACGTGCCGTCCTGCCCCTTCCAGATCCCACTGGGGGCGCTCCTCCCGGCCGGCGGAGGCAACGTCCTGCCTGCAGGCAAGAACATCGGGACGACGCACATCACGAACGGCGCGTACCGCTTGCACCCCATCGAGTGGAACATCGGCGAAGCGGTGGGCGCGCTTGCGGCTCACTGCGTGGCAACTGGCCTGACGCCCACCGCGGTGCACGAGGACGCGGGACATCTGGCGAGTTACCAGGCGCTGCTGGACGCGCGTGGCGTCGAGCGTGCCTGGCCCTCGGTCGGCCCCTACTGAACGACTTCTTCACACGGCGACACCCAACTGATTCCATGGAGGAAACCATGAGCACCCCACAACGCCGTCGGGCGCGCCTTGCGACTGGTGCGGCCGTCCTCGCCCTGGCGACGCTGGCCAGCGGCTGCAGCTCCGGCGGGAGTGACGCCGCCAGTGCAAACGGAGGCGGCGACGTCTCCTTGCGGATGACGGTCTGGACCGCGGACAAGACCCAGCTCGCGCTCTTCGACTCCATCGCGAAGGAGTACATGGCGAAGCACCCTCAGGTGAAGAAGGTCACCTTCGACCCTGTCCCCTTCGAGGGGTACACGACGTCAGTGACCACCCAGATCGCCGGCAGCAACCCGCCGGACCTGGCGTGGATCCTCGAGCGGGACGCCCCCGACTTCGTCTCCTCGGGCGCGCTGGCCGATCTCAAGCCCACCCTGTCGAAGACCGACGGCTACCAGCTCAATGACCTCGTGCCCTCGGCGACCAGGCTGTGGACGAACGGCGACAAGCTGTACGCCTACCCCTTCTCCACGTCACCGATGGGTGTCTTCTACAACAAGACCCTGCTCAAGAAGGCCGGCGTGACCTCCATGCCGGACGACATGCTGGGCAAGGGCGCGTGGACCTGGGACCAGGCGGAGCGGACGGCCGCCAAGGTGGCCGCCTCCACGGGCAAGCAGGGGCTCGTGGTGCGGGACTGGGACTACAAGAACTGGAACGTGCTGGCCAGCGTCTACCGAGGGTTCGGGGCGCGCGCCTGGTCCGACGACGGCAAGAGCTGCGGCTTCGACAGTCCGCAGATGACGCAGGCAATGACCTTCCTCCACAAGGCGATCTTCGAGGACAAGGCGCTTCCGGCTCCCGGCACCACGGCTGACTTCTTCGCCGGCGAGTCGGGGATGACGATCACCCAGATCAGCCGGGCCAGCCTGTTGAAGGACCATCCCTTCGACTGGGGCATCGTGCCGCTCCCGTCCGGCCCTGACGGCAACGCCCAGGTCATTGGACAAGCAGGCATCGGAGTGATCGGCAAGGGGAAGAACGCCAAGCAGGCCGCGGACTTCCTCGCCTTCTTCACCAACCGCGAGAACTCCGCAAACCTCGCTGCGTACTTCCCCCCGCCGCGGCAGAGCCTGCTGACCGCAGACACGCTGGCGAAGGCGAACCCGATGTTCACCAAGGAGCAGCTGGAGAACGTCGTCATCGACGGCATCAAGACCGGGACGGTCTTGCCCTCCCACACTGACTCGAACAAGATCACCAGCAAGGTCCAGTCAGCGCTGGACCCGATGTGGAAGCCCGGCGCAGACGTGCCCACGGTCCTCAGCGGCGTCTGCAAGGCCATCGGCAGCGACCTCAAGTGACCTCGACAACCAGCATGCGGGTTCGCGGCCGGGGGAGCACCGACGCCCCGGCCGCGGGCCGGCACCACGACGCACAGATGCCGCGGCGTCCTCGTCCGTCGGCGAGCTGGCGCCGTAGGGAGCGGGTGACGGGATACCTCTTCCTGGCGCCACAGCTGCTCGGGTTCCTTGCCCTGGTCCTCTACCCGTTGGCAGACGTCGTCTGGTCGTCGTTTCGCAAGGACAACCTGCTGGCCGGCACCTCCGAGTTCGTCGGAGGCGACAACTACCGAGCCCTGGCCTCGGACCCCGTCACGGGCCGGGTGCTCGCCGCGACCGCCGTCTTCAGCCTCGGGCTCGTGGTCCTCAACCTGGCGCTGGCACTCCTGCTGGCGGTCCTGCTCAACCAGCAGCTCCGCGGGACGACCCTCTTTCGCACCCTCTTCTTCTCCCCGGTGGTGGTCTCGCTCGTTGCCTGGACCATCACCTGGAACTTCCTCCTGCAGGACAACGGCGGGATCAACTCGCTCCTACGGGCTGTCGGAGTGGAGGGACCGAACTGGCTGCGTGGCGAGACGACGGCGATGCTGTCTGTCATCGTGGTGCAGGTCCTGAAGAACGTGGGCCTGAACATGGTGCTCTTCCTCGCGGCCCTGCAGGGCGTGCCTCGAACGCTCCTCGAAGCGGCCGAGGTGGACGGTGCCGGGCCCGCGCGCCGGTTCGTGTCGATCACCCTTCCGCTGATCAGCCCGACGACCCTGCTCGCCGCGATCATCACCATGGCCGGCTCGCTGCAGGTGTTCGCCCAGATCCAGATCCTGACTCGCGGTGGACCCAGCAACAGCACGAACGTGCTCGTCTACTACTTCTACCAGCAGGCTTTCCAGAACCGGGACTTCGGCTACGGCAGCGCCATTGCCGTCATCCTGTTCCTCCTCATCCTCGTCCTGACGACCGTGCAGTGGCAGCTGCGCAAGAAGTGGGTTGTCCATGAGCGCTGACACCATCGCCCGCACGGGACCGGGAGCCAACGCCGATTCCCCGACAGGGCCACAGCCCACCAGCCGGCGCCGGCGTCGCCGCGCGTGGTGGCTCTACGGCGTCATGGTCGTCCTGGCTGTCCCCCTGGTGTTCCCGACCTGGTGGATGGTGACCAGCTCGCTGCTACCGGCCAACGAGGTCCTCGCATACCCGCCCAAGCTCTTCCCCACGAACCCTCAGTGGGACAACTACCGCCGCGCCTTCGTCGACTACCCGCTCGCACACCAGTACGTGAACAGCCTCTACATCGCCGTCCTGGTGACGCTGGGCACGATGGTCGTGGCGTCGCTGAGTGGTTACGCCTTCGCCCGCCTCAGGCTGCCGGGCGCAAACTGGCTGTTCCTCGTCGTCCTCACAGGCCTGCTCGTCCCGAGCGAGGTGACCATCATCCCCCTCTTCAAGTTGATGGACCGGCTGCACCTCATCGACACCCACTGGCCGCTCATCGTCATCCCCATCTTCGGGGCACCCAGCGTCCTTGGCGCGTTCGTCATGCGCCAGTTCTTCCTCGCCCTTCCCGACGAGCTCGAGGAGGCCGGCCGCCTGGACGGTCTCGGGCCGTTCGGGGTGTTTCGAAGGATCGCGCTGCCCCTGGCCCGCCCAGCCCTGTCAGCCGTGGCGATCTTCACCTTCATGAACACGTGGAACTACTTCCTCGAGCCCCTCGTGTACCTGACCAGCAAGGACAAGTACACGCTCCCTCTTGCCCTGACGCAGTACACGGATGCCTATGGCACCCAGCTCTGGAACATCCAACTGGCGGCCTCCGCGACCACCGTCATCCCAGTGCTGATCGTGTTCGTGGTCGCGCAACGACAGTTCGTCGAGGGGTTGGCCCAGACCGGTCTGAAAGGCTGAGCTCGTGGCCTACACCGACCTTCCGCCGGCTCTCCTGCGCGAGCACAGGACGCAAAGCACGGAGCCAGACGACTTCGACGAGCAGTGGGCCGCAACCGTTGCCGACTCGCGGGCGACCGACCGCGGGGTCACCATGCACCCGGTCAAGACGGGCCTTTCCCTGGTCGACACGTGGGACGTGCGGTTCCCGGGCTTCGCGGGCCAGCCGATAGGGGCCTGGCTAAGAGCCCCGCGGGGCAACGCAGGGCCACTTCCGTGCGTCGTCGAGTTCGTCGGTTACGGCGGTGGCAGGGGGCTGGGCCACGAGCGCCTGCTCTGGTCGACGGCGGGATACGCCCACCTCCTCATGGACACGAGGGGGCAGGGCGCGGCGTGGAGCCACGGTGTCACCGAGGACCCCGACGGCTCTGGACCGGCCGTCGCCGGCGTGATGACGCGCGGGATCGAGGAGTTCTCGAGCTACTACTACCGTCGACTCGTGGCCGACGCCGTGCGCGCGGTCGACGCCGCCAGGGAGCTCGACCTAGTCGACGCCTCCCGGGTGGTCGTCGCCGGGATGAGCCAGGGCGGCGGACTGGCGATCGCCGCGGCCGCCCTCGGCGCCGGGGTTGCCGGCGCCCTGGTCGACGTCCCGTTCCTCTGCGACTTCCCGCGCGCGCTCCAGCTCGCGGTCCGGCCCCCCTATGACGAAGTCGTGCGATACCTCGCCACGCACCGAGATCGCTCCGCTTCCGTTCTGCGCACCCTCTCCTACGTCGATGGCGCGCACCATGCGGCCCGGGCACACATGCCCGCCCTCTTCTCGGTGGGGCTGATGGACCAGACCTGCCCGCCATCCACCGTCTACGCGGCCTACAACGCCTGGGCCGGTGACAAGCGCATCGTCGAGTACCCCTTCAACGAGCACGAGGGCGGCGGCGCCCACCACGAGTCGATCCAGCTGGAGTGGCTCGACCAGGTCCTGGGCTGACTCCCACGGGTGCTGTGGATCCGTCGCGAAGGCATCGAAGATGCGAATCCTTCGTTCCCCCCAGTGCCGACGAGGGCCCCGACCAGGAGGTGTGCCGGTCGGGGCCCAGTCGTTTGCCCGGCGCGATGCCGCGCCCCACGGCTTTCCCCGACGCGGTGGGGTGAGGGTCGGGCTCCGTGGACGACGCGGTCAGTGACGCAGCACGCCGGTGGCGGTCCGGCCGGGCACTGCGCTCGACGACCGCACGATGAGGCGGGTGGGCATCACCACCGTCTCCGGTGGTGACTCGTCCCCGAGCAGCCGGGCGAAGAGCTGCTGGGCGGCCTTCTGTCCCAAGGCAGCCGGGTCCTGGTGGATCACGGTGACCGACGGGACGACCAGGTCGGCGAGCTCGAAGTCGTCGTAGCCGACGAGGGCGAGCGAGAGCTCGGAGTGCTGGAGCGCGTGCAGCACGGTGACGGTGACGCGGTTGTTGCCGGTGACGACGGCCGTCACCGGTTCACGGGTGCCACACCAGGCGGCGAGGACCCTCGACAGGGACTGCACGGAGTGCGGGCCCATGACCACCCGGGGAGTGCCGGGGAGGTCGAGTCCGCCGTGGACCTCGGCGAACGCGTCCCGCCGTCGCCGCGCGGTCCAGAACTCCGGTACGTCGCCGAGGAACCCGATGTTCCGGTGACCCCGGGCCACGAGGTGCTCGACGGCGCTGCGGATCCCGCCGGCGTTGTCGCTCACGACGATGTCGGCGTCCGCGTCGCGCACCGGGCGGTCGACGTAGACGACCGGTATGCCGGCCCGCCGCAGCGCCGGGCCGGTCGAGGCGTCCTCGTCGGCGGGCACGAGGACGATGCCGTCGACCCGACGGGCGACGAGGCCGTCGAGGACCTCCCGCTGGCGGATCGGCGACCCCTCGGCCGAGGCCGTGATGAGCTGGTGGCGGTGGATCCGCGCCTCGCGCTCCACGGCCGCGCTCAGCAGGGAGTAGAAGGGGTTGGCGAGGTCCTCGATGACCAGGCCGATGGTCTGCGTGCGCGCCATGAGCACGCGCGCGTCGCCGCGGCGGGCGAAGCCGATGCGGTCGATGACCGCCTTGACCCGGGCCTGCGTCTCCGGCCGTACCCCGGGCTCGTGGTTGACCACCCGCGAGACGGTCTTGACCGACACGTGCGCCTCGGCCGCCACGTCGGCCATCGTCGGCCCGGCGGTCGTCCGGTGGCCAGACAACCCGATCACCCGTCGCATCCCACCAGACGCCACCGCAGCAGGGCAACAGGGTGCAGGCCGGCGAAGCGTCATGGTTTGTCCAGTTGTCTGTCCGGTGCGGACAAGGGCGGCCCGGACCATTGCCCTCCCCGCAAGTCGGGCAAAAGGATGCCCCCACTGCCACGGTGTCGTGGCGGACACGATGACGTGGCCGGAGGACCCATGCGCGCGAGCGTCGCCCTTTCCAGAACCCTCATGACCGGCGTCCTCGCCGTCGCCCTCGGCTGGGCGTCCGCGACGGGCGCGGCGGCCGCGCCCACGCCGACCCCCAGCGGCTCGACGGCCCGGGCCGCGGCCCCCGGCGGCGCGGGAGGGGCGTTCTACAGCTCCTTCGAGCAGGGCCAGCCGCAACCCGCGGCCTCCACGGTCGAGGCGGGTCCGGACGGACCCCGCCAGGCGAACGTCACCGGCAGCCAAGGTGCCGACGGCAGCCTGCTGGGGGCCGTCGTCGGCATCACCGCGAGCGGGGAGAACGCCCCCGGCGAGGTGGCCGCCAACCTCACCGACGACAACCCCGACACCAAGTGGCTGGTCTTCGCCGCGACCGGTTGGGTGCGCTACCAGCTCTCCGGCGCCAAGCGGGCCGTCACCTACTCGCTCACCTCGGCGAACGACGCCCCCGAGCGCGACCCCAGGGACGTCACGGTCCAGGGCTCGACCGACGGGTCGACCTGGACCGACGTCGACCGCCGGACCGGGCTGGACTTCACCGAGCGCTTCCAGACCAAGACCTTCACGATCGCGACGCCCGGCAGCTACACCTACTACCGGCTCGACGTCACGGCCAACCACGGCGGCAGCATCGTGCAGCTCGCCGACTGGGGCCTGAACGAGGACCCGACGACGACCACCCCCGTCGCCTCGCCGATGGTCACCGAGGTGGGGCAGGGGCCGCGCTCGGGCTACAACATCAAGTCGCTGGTCGGCTGGACCGGGATCCGTGCCCTGCACTACGCGGGCCGGCACACCGCAGACGGCCGCGGCTACGCCTGGAACCGGCTCTACGACGTCGACATCCCCGTCGGTGACAGCTCGCGGCTGAGCTACACGATCATCCCCGACATGGTGAAGGGCGACCTGACGTACCCGTCGACCTACGCCGCGGTTGACCTGCGATTCACCGACGGCACCTATCTGTCCGACCTCGCCGCCACCGACAGCCACCACACCAAGGCGTCGCCGAGCGGGCAGGGCGAGGGCAAGATCCTGTATGCCGCGCAGTGGAACGCGGTCAGCGTCGACCTCGGCACCGTGGCCCGGGGCAAGACCGTCGACGCCATCCTGCTCGGCTACGACAACACCGGGGGCGCCAAGACCGGCACGAAGTTCGGCGGCTGGGTCGACGACATCCGGATCGACCCGTCCCCGGCGACGCCCGACCACTCGAGCCCGACGAACTTCGTCGACGTCCGGCGCGGCACCAACGCCTCAGGGTCGTTCTCGCGGGGCAACAACCTGCCGATCAGCGCCGTCCCCAACGGCTTCACGTTCTTCACGCCCCTCACCAACGCGAACAGCCAGTCGTGGGAGTACGCCTACCAGGGCAGCAACAACGCGGACAACCGACCGGTGCTGCAGGGTCTCGGCGTCTCGCACGAGCCGTCACCGTGGATGGGGGACCGCAACCAGCTGTCGGTGATGCCGTCCGTCGCCCAGGGCGTCCCGACGGGCAGTGCGTCCGGCCGCGGGCTCGCCTTCGACCACGCCACCGAGGTCGCGCGCCCCGAGTACTACCGGGTCGAGCTGGACGGCGGCATCACGGCCGAGACCACGCCTGCGGACCACGGCGGCGCCTACCGGTTCACGTTCCCGGACTCCGCGCCGACCGGCAGCCTCGTGGTCGACACGATCGACAACAACGGCACGTTCACCGTCGACCCCGCCACCGGCACCATGACGGGCTGGGTCGACAACGGCAGCGGCCTGTCCGTCGGCCGCAGCCGGATGTTCGTCTATGGCGTGTTCGACCGTGCCGCGACAGCGACCGGCACCGCGCCGAACGGGCACACCGGCACCCGCTACGCCACCTTCGACACCACGGGCGACCACACCGTCGAGCTCCGGCTCTCCACGTCGTTCATCTCCCTGGACCAGGCGAAGAAGAACCTCGCCCTCGAGCTCCAGGGCCGCAGCTTCACCGACGTGCAGGACACAGCGCGCGCCGCGTGGGAGAAGCGCCTCGGCGTGGTCACGGTCGAGGGGGCATCCGACTCCGACCTGCGCACCCTGTACTCGAACCTGTACCGGCTGAACCTCTACCCCAACAGCCAGTTCGAGAACACCGGCACCGCAGACTCCCCGAAGTACGAGTACGCCAGCCCGGTGACCCCCAAGTCCGGGACCGCGACGGCGACGACCACCAACGCGGTCGTGAAGCCGGGGAAGATCTACGTCAACAACGGGTTCTGGGACACCTACCGGACCGTGTGGCCGGCCTACGCGCTGCTCTACCCGGACGTCGCGGCCGAGCTGGTCGACGGCTTCGTGCAGCAGTACCGCGACGGCGGCTGGGTCGCCCGCTGGTCCTCGCCGGGGTACGCCGACCTCATGACGGGCACGAGCTCGGACGTCGCGTTCGCCGAGGCGTACCTCAACGGCGTGTCCCTGCCCGACAAGCTCGGCACCTACGACGCGGCCCTGAAGAACGCCACGGTGCTGCCGGCCTCGTCCGGGGTCGGTCGCAAGGGCCTCACGACGTCGACGTTCCTCGGGTACACCCCGACCAGCACCGGTGAGAGCGTCTCGTGGGGGCTCGAGGGCCTCGTCAACGACTTCGGCATCGGCAACCAGGCGGCCGCCCTGTCGAAGGACCCGAGCGTCCCCGCCGACCGCCGTGCCCAGCTCTCCGAGGAGTCCGAGTACTTCCTCAAGCGCGCCACGGCATACGTCAACCTCTTCAACCCCAGGACCGGGTTCTTCCAGGGCCGCGACGCCAGCGGTGACTTCGCCTCGAGCTTCGACCCCGAGGTCTGGGGCGGGGACTACACCGAGACGGACGGCTGGAACTTCGCCTTCCACGCGCCGCAGGACGGCAACGGCCTCGCCAACCTGCTCGGCGGCAAGGCCGCCCTGGCGAAGAAGCTGGACACGTTCTTCTCGACGCCGGAGACCGCGACCAAGCCGGGCTCCTACGGGGGCACGATCCACGAGATGATCGAGGCGCGGGACGTGCGCATGGGCCAGCTGGGCATGAGCAACCAGGTCTCCCACCACATCCCGTACATGTACGACTTCACCGGCCAGCAGTGGAAGACGGCCGAGAAGGTGCGCGAGATCCTGCGTCGGCTCTACGTCGGCGACGAGATCGGCCAGGGCTACCCGGGCGACGAGGACAACGGCGAGATGTCGTCGTGGTACGTCCTGTCCTCACTCGGCATCTACCCGCTGCAGGTCGGCTCGGACCAGTGGGCCGTCGGCTCGCCGAAGTTCACCAAGGCGACGGTGCACCGCTCCGCCGGTGACCTGGTCATCAACGCCCCGGGCAACTCCGAGACGAACATCTACGTGCAGAAGCTCAAGGTCGACGGTGACGGCTGGATGCCGGTCTCCATCCCCAGCTCGGTGCTGAGCGGCGCGGCGACGCTCGACTTCACGATGGGTTCGTCCCCCTCGAGCTACGGCAGCCAGCCCAACGCGACCCCTCCGTCGCTGACCAAGGGTGACGCGAAGCCCCTGCCGCTGCGGGACGCAACGGGCCCGCAGCGAGGGACCGCGACGGCCACCGGAACCGACGACGCGAAGGCGCTGTTCGACAACTCCTCGGCGACGTCGACGGCGTTCACCACGGCCACCCCGACGATCGCCTACACCCTCTCGGGCGCAGGGCAGCGGGCCACCTTCTACACGCTCACCAACGGCTCGTCCGGTGGTGCGCCGTCCGCCTGGCGTCTCGAGGGCTCCAAGGACGGGCGCGAGTGGCAGGTGCTCGACGAGCGCACCGCCCAGGAGTTCCCCTGGCACACCCAGACGCGGCCGTTCAAGATCGCCACGCCGGGCACGTACACGACGTACCGGCTGGTCGTGACCGACAGCACCGGCACGCCGCGACTGTCGGAGGTCGAGTTCCTCACCGACGGCACCAAGGCGCAGAACGCAGGGCTGAAGGTCACGGTGGGCGACGCCTTGGAGAGCGTGCAGGGCCAGCCCGTCTCCGGCATCGTCGCCACCTTCTCCGGCGACAAGAAGGCGACCGCGACGGACTACACCGCGACCGTGGCCTGGGGCGACGGGACCAGCTCGGCCGGCACGATCGAGGCAGGCGACCTCGGCTCCTACACGGTGCGGGCCGAGCACACCTACGCCGAAGCCGGTGCCTACGAGCCGGTGGTGACGGTCAGCGGCCTCAAGGAGAAGGCCAGCGCGGTCGGCCAGGCGGTCGTCCACGAGGCGGTCGTGCCGTCCTACGCCAGCGGGTTCGACCTCGTCTGCATCGGCGACCCGGGCCAGCTCGTGCCGTGCGACGGGGACCAGGCCGGCATCTCGCGGCCCGCGCTGTGGGCCGCCGGCGCCACGCCCGGCCGGTTGCTGACCGTGCCCGGGACCGACCTGACGTTCTCGATGCCGGGCATCCCGGCAGGCAGGCCGGACAACGCCACCGGGGCCGGGCAGACGCTGCCCGTGTCACTGGCGCCCGGGGCCACCAGGCTGAGCCTGATCGGCACGGCGACGCAGAAGAACCAGGACACGGTCGGGACGGTGAGCTTCACCGACGGCACGAGCGTGCAGTACCCGATCCAGTACGGCGACTGGTGCGGCTCACCGCAGTTCGGGAACGCGATCGCGGTACAGATGGGCACCCGGCTCAACGGCACCGGCACCGACGGCTGCCAGCTCAAGCTGTTCGCGACGGCCCCTCTCACCATCCCGGCCGGCAAGACGGTGAAGTCCGTGACCCTCCCGACCCAGACGGGGGACCCCCACGCCAACGGGCGGATCCACGTGTTCTCGGTGGCGGACAACGGGACACCGGTCACGGTGAAGCCGGCCGGCGGCGCCACTGCCAAGGTCGGGACGGCGTCCACGGTGACCCTCGGCACGGTCAGCGGGGGAGTGCCGGCTGAGGGCGGCTACGCCGCCCGTGTCGCGTGGGGTGACGGGAGCGCCACCGAGGACGCGGAGGTCGCCGTCGAGGCCGACGGCACCGCGACCCTGACCGGTACGCACGCGTGGGCGGTCGCCGGCACGTATGCCGTGAAGGTCTGGGTCGGTGACACGCGGAACGACACACTGGCCACGGTGAGCGTCACGGTCGGCTGAGGCCCGGCACCCCGCCCGGTCGACACGCGCACGGCGGGGTGCCGGCACAGCTCGGGCGAGGGCCCGATCGGCACGTGCGGCCGGTTCGGGCCCTCGTCCTGGGTCACGTCGCAGGTGTCACGTCGCAGGTGTCATGTCGCAGGTGTCATGTCGCAGGGACCTCCACGCGGCAGCCGCAGCTCTCCCGGTGCTCGATCTCGACGGGCAGGCGGACCACCCGGCGCGGTGCGAAGGGGTCCTCCAGCCGGCGCATGAGCAGCTGGACGGCCTGTGCCCCCATGGCGTGGAACGGCTGGGCGGCGGCGGTGAGCGCCGGTGACATGGCGCTGGCCCACTCGAAGTCGTCGAAGGTCACGAGGGCGACGTCCTCGGGCACCCGTCGTCCGCCCTGCTTGAGCGCCAGCAGGGCGCCGATGGTCATGGCGTTGTTGCCGCTGAAGATCGCGGTCGGTGGCTCGTCCAGCCGCAGCATGGCCGTGGTGCCCGCGCGGCCGCCGCCGACGGTGGAGTGGGCCGGCACGACGAGCTGCGGGTCGATCGGCACGTCGGCGAGCTCGTGCGCCCTGACGTAGCCGCGCCACCGCTCCTCGGTCGTCGACAGGCCCTCGAGGCCGGTGAGCATGCCGACCCGGCGGTGCCCCAGCTCGAGCAGGTGCTCGACGAGGGCGACGGACACGGCCTCGTTCTCGGTGCCCACCTGGTCGCAGCGGACGTCGCTCATCCGGTCCACGAAGACGAAGGGGGTCTCGTGCTTGCGCAAGAGCGGGAGGGTCTCGGACTGGAAGCCCTTGGTGGGCGCGATGACGATCGCCTCGACGTTGTGCGCCAACAACATCGACACGGCATCGGCCTCGCGCTGCACGTCGTCGTGGGTGTCGCACAGCAGCAGCGCGAAGCCGGCGCGGCTCGCCTCGGACTCCACGCCCTGGATGAGCTCGGCGAAGTAGGGGCTGGAGGCCCCGGTGATGGCCAGGCCGATGGCGCGGCCCGACCGGGTGCGCACGGCCAGGGGCGGCGGCTCGTAGTCGAGGCTGGTCATCGCCTGCCGGACCCGGTCGCGGGTGTCGGGGGAGACGAACCGGGTCCCGTTGACGACGTGGGACACGGTCGAGATCGAGACCCCCGCCAGCTTGGCGACGTCTGCGAGTCGAGGAGTACGCCGCGGAGGCCTCACCGTCGCATGGTGCCCGGCCGCCGACTTTTCGCGCAAGCATTTGCGCAAACCATTTTCCCGGCCCGTCCGCGCTCCTATCTTGGCGAGAGCCCTGAGGCGCCAGCCGAAGGTCACGAGTCCCGATCAACGCCGCTTAGGCCTCGACCCAGGAGAACGCACATGAACCGGCACAGCAGGACGCGAACGGCCGCAGTGGCCGTCGCACTCGCATCGACGACGGCCCTAGCCCTCGGCGCCTGCAGCACCACCAAGACCTCCGGCCCCGGGGCCGTCGGCAGCAGTGGCGGGTCGAAGGGCCCGATCAAGATCGGTCTGGTGACCAAGACCGACAGCAACCCCTACTTCGTCAAGCTGCGGGAGTCGGCGAAGGCCGAGGCGCAGAAGAACGGCGACACCCTGATCGCGCTCGCCGGCAAGTTCGACGGCGACAACGCGGGCCAGGTCACCGCCATCGAGAACCTCGTCCAGCAGGGCGTCAAGGGCATCCTCATCACGCCGAGCAACTCCGCCGGTGTGCTGGGCGCCATCAAGAAGGCGCAGGACGCCGGTGTCATCGTGATCGCGCTCGACACGGCGACCACCCCGCCCGACGCGGTCGCCGCGACCTACGCGACGAACAACGAGCAGGCCGGCAAGCTGCTCGGCCAGTACGTCAAGGCGCGCATGGGTAGCACCAAGCCGCAGATCGTGGCCATGGACCTCGACCCCAGCGCCTCGGTCGGCATCCAGCGGCACAACGGCTTCCTCGAGGGGATGGGCCTCCCGCTCAAGACCCCCGCCATCATCGGCAGCGCGCTGACGCAGGGTGACCAGACCAAGGCCCAGGCGGCCATGGAGAACCTGCTGCAGCGTGTCGGCGGCCAGGTCAACGTCGTCTACAACATCAACGAGCCGGCAGCCCGGGGTGCCTACCAGGCCCTCAAGGAGAAGGGCATCGCCGACAAGGTCCTCGTCGGTGCCATCGACGGCGGCTGCGCCGGCGTGCAGAACGTCAAGGACGGCCAGTTCGTGGCGACCGTGATGCAGTTCCCGAAGAAGATGGCAGAGGACGGCGTCAAGGCCGTCGTCGAGTACGCCAAGTCGGGCACCAAGCCCAGCGGCTTCATCGACACCGGCGCGACCCTCATCACCGACAAGCCCGTTCCCGGCGTCGAGTCCAAGGACACGACGTGGGGCGCGGCGAACTGCTGGGGCTGAGCCATGTCGACCACCTCGGGAACCGCCGGCCAGCACCGGAGCCGCGGCGACGGCATACGCCGGGCGTTCGCCCGCAACCCCGTCCTCGGCCCGACCGCCGCGCTCGTCGTCGCGATCGTGTTCTTCTCCGTCAGCACGAGCACGTTCTTCAACATCGACAACTTCTCGCTGATCGTCCAGCAGTCCGTCGTCATCGGGACCCTCGCGCTGGGCCAGACGCTGGTCATCCTCACGGCCGGCATCGACCTCGCCAACGCGGCGATCGCCGTCTTCGGGACCCTGCTGCTGACCCGCCTGACCATCGGCGGGCTGCCGAGCGGCCTGGCCATCCTCGCCGGGCTGGTCGCCTGCACCATCGCGGCCACGATCTCCGGCCTGCTCGTCACCCGCGTGAAGCTGCCCCCGTTCATCGTCACCCTCGGCATGCTCGCGGTGATGACGGCGGTGACGAACCTCTACAGCACGGGCACCACGTTCGCCGTCCCCGACGGCGCGCTCACCTGGCTCGGCACCTCGCTCTACCTCTTCGGGCGGGTCCAGTTCACGCTGGGCATGATCCTCGCGGCGATCCTGTTCGCGGTCATGTGGTTCGTCCTGGGCAAGACGGCGTGGGGCAGGCACGTGTATGCCGTGGGCAACGAGCCGGAGGCGGCTCGCCTCACCGGCATCCACATCGACCGGACGCTCGTGAGCGTCTACTGCGTGGCCGGGCTGGTCTACGGGTTCGCCGCGTGGATGGCGCTGGGGCGGACGCCGACGGCGGACCCCAACGCCTACCAGACCGGCAACCTCGACAGCATCACCGCGGTCGTCATCGGCGGCACCAGCCTCTTCGGTGGACGCGGTGGCGTGGTCGGCACGGTGGTCGGCGCCCTGATCGTGGCGATCCTGCGCAGTGGCCTGACGCAGATGGGCATCGACTCCAACTACCAGAACCTCGCGACCGGCGTGCTCGTCATCGCCGCCGTCGCGTTCGACCAGGCGACCCGCAGGAGGGCGTGATGGACACCGTGACCCGAAGCGAGAGCTCGCCGGGCAGCACCGCCACCCGAGAGCCCGTGATGACCGGCCGCGGCCTGGTCAAGCGGTACGGCCACGTGACGGCCATCAACGGTGCGGACTTCGACCTCTACCCCGGCGAGGTGCTGGCCATCGTCGGCGACAACGGCGCCGGCAAGTCGAGCCTCGTCAAGGCGCTCACCGGCGCCCTTCAGCCCGACGCGGGAACGATCACCCTCGACGGCAACGAGGTCCGCTTCCACTCGCCGATCGACGCCCGCCGCAAGGGGATCGAGACGGTTTACCAGACCCTTGCCGTGGCGCCTGCCCTCGACATCGCGAGCAACCTCTTCCTCGGGCGCGAGCGGCGTCGGGAGGGCGTGCTCGGCAGGTTCCGGCTGCTCGACAAGAAGGGCATGCGCGCCGCGGCCCGCGACGAGCTGAACTCGCTCGGCATCGCCACCATCCAGGACATCTCCCAGACCGTCGAGACCCTCTCGGGTGGCCAGCGCCAGGCGGTCGCCGTGGCGCGGGCCGCGATGTTCGGCAGCAAGGTCGTCATCATGGACGAGCCCACCGCTGCCCTCGGCGTCCGGGAGACGGCCCAGGTGCTCGAGCTGATCCGGCGGATCAAGGAGCGCGGGCTGCCGGTCGTCCTCATCAGCCACGACATGCCCGCCGTGTTCGAGGTGTCCGACCGCATCCACGTCCACCGGCTCGGACGCCGGGCCGGGGTCGTCGAGCCGAGCCGGGTGTCGATGAGCGACGTCGTGTCGTTCATCACCGGCGCCGAGGAGATCCCCGCGGACGTCGACATCGCCGGCGCGGCCGGAGGGGGTGGGGCGTCGTGACCGTCGTGGTCGGCTACATCCCCACCCCGGAGGGCCTGGCGGCGGTCGACCACGCCATCGAGTTCGCGAAGCGTGAGGGCGCACGGCTGGTCGTCGTGAACACCGGGCACCACGGCGACAACGCCCACGCGCTGTTCGCCACGGCGGCGGACCTCGACGCCCTGGACGCCAAGCTCACCGAGCTCGGGCTCGAGCACGAGATCCGGCAGCCGACGGCAGCGTCCTCGGCCGCGCAGGAGATCCTCTCCGCGGCCGAGGAGGTGTCGGCCGACCTCATCGTGATCGGGGTCCGCCGGCGCTCACCCGTCGGCAAGCTCGTCACGGGCAGCACCGCCCAGCGCGTGCTGCTCGACGCCGAGTGCGCGGTCCTCGCGGTCAAGGCGCCGTGAGCGCGCTCGCCCCGCCGTCCGTGCCTCGGGACGTCGAGCACCTCTGCGACCTCATCGGCCGGCTGCGGGCCGCCTCCGCCCCGGGGCAGCGCACCATCGTCGGCGTGGTCGGTGAGCCCGGCGCCGGCAAGTCGACGCTCGTCGAGGAGCTGGTGGAGGCCCTGGGGACGGATGCCGCACCGGCGCCGATGGACGGCTTCCACCTCTCCAACAAGGTGCTCGACGACCTGGGCCTGCGCGTGCGCAAGGGAGCGCCCGAGACCTTCGACGCGCACGGCTTCGTGCAGCTGCTCGAGCGGTTGCGCGACCAGCGGGAGGACGTCGTCTACGCGCCGGAGTTCCTCCGCGAGCACGACGAGTCCATCGCCGGACGGATCGCCATCACCCGGGACACGCCGGTGGTGCTGGTGGAGGGCAACTACCTGCTGCTGGAGCAGCCCCCGTGGCTGGAGGTGCGCAGGCACCTCGACGCGGTCTGGTACCTCGACCTCGACCACGACGAGCGCCTGCGCCGGCTTGCGGAGCGGCACCGGTCCTTCGGGCGCGCCGAGGAGCACGCCTGGGAGCGGGCGCGGACCCATGACCAGGTCAACGCCGAGCTGGTCCGCCGCACGCGCGTCCGCGCGGACCTGGTGGTCCGCGCGGACGGCGGCCACGGACTGGTGCCCAGCCCAGGCTGAGTCCGGTCGCTCAGCCGGCGTGGTGGCAGGAGTCCCAGACGCCGAGCAGGTACTGGATGCCCAGCGCCCGGTCGTAGAGGCCGTATCCCGGTCGCGGGCGGTTGGTGGTGTTCTCGTCCCAGAGGTGGCGTCCGTGGTCGGGGCGGATGTAGCCCTCGTAGCCGGCCTCGGCATACGCCTTCATGATCCCGACGGTGTCGACCGAGCCCTCGCAGGCACGGTGCGCCACCTCGGTGAAGTCGCCGTTCCCCAGGTGCTTGATGTTGCGGACGTGCGAGAAGTGGATCCGGTCCATGAAGGTGCGCACGGCGTCCACGGCGTCGGACTCGGGGTTGGAGGAGAAGGAGCCGAGGCAGAGCGTCAGCCCGTGGTGGGGCGAGTCGTTGAGGGACAGCACCCGGGCGAGGTCCTCCTTGCGGGAGACCACGCGCGGCCACCCGAAGATGTCGAAGGCCGGGTCGTCGGGGTGCACGCCGAGCTTGACCCCGGAGGCCTCGCACACCGGGACCACCGCGTCGAGGAAGTACGCGTAGTTGGCGTACATGTCCTCCCGGGTCACGCCGGCATACGCCTCCTTGAGCTCGGTGAAGGAGGCGAGGCGCTCGGGCTCCCAGCCGGGGATGGTCAGACCGCCCCCGTCGAGCTCCATCGAGGCGATGAGGGACTCGGGAGTCAGCGTGTCGACCACGGCCTTCTCGTAGAAGAGGGCGGTCGAGCCGTCGGGCAGCGGGTGGAACATGTCGGTGCGCAGCCAGTCGAAGACGGGCATGAAGTTGTAGCAGACGACCTTCACTCCGGCCCGGCCCAGCCGCTCGATCGTGGTGCGGTAGCTGGCGATCGCCTCGTCACGGCTGAGGCCGAGGACGTCCTTGCCGAGCTTGATCGACTCATGGACGTTCACCGACTCGACGACCTCGGCGTCGAAGGTCCGCGTGATGCCGCCTGCCCGGTGCTCGTCGGTGAGCTCGGTGATCGTCGCCATGGCAGCGGCGATCTCCGCCTCCTCCCAGACCTCGCCGGCCTGCTTGTGGTGCAGCGACCACACGATCGTCTCGACGCCGGGGACCTGCCGGACCTGGTCGAGGGAGACGGTGTCGTTGCCCTCGCCGTACCAGCGGAAGCCCATCTTCACGGCGCGCCGCCTTACGCCCGGTCCGCGGTCGTCGCACCGACCGGGGCGCGCCGGGCGTACGCCTTGCGCGGGAGGTTGTACGCGAGGTCGACGGCCGTCTCGACCGCCTCGTCCTCGCCGAGCCGGTGCTCGGCGACGAGCCGGGCGAGGTACCCGGCGTCGATGCGCCGGGCCAGGTCGTGACGCGCAGGGATCGAGGCGAAGGCTCGGGTGTCGTCGACGAAGCCCGAGGTGTTGTAGAAGCCGGCCGTCTCGGTGGCGGCGTCGCGGAACCTCCGCATGCCGTCCGGGGAGTCGAGGAACCACCAGGGCGCGCCCAGGCGGACCGCGGGGTAGGCGCCCGCGATCGGGGCGAGCTCGCGGCTGTAGACCGTCTCGTCGACAGTGAAGAGGATGACCCGGAACCCCGGGTCGTGCCCGAAGTCCTCCAGCATGGGCCGCAGCGAGCGGGTGAACTCCGCCGCGACCGGGATGTCGAAGCCCCGGTCCGCACCGTGCAGGGCGTGCATGCCGCTGTGGTGGTCGCGCAGCACGCCGGGGTGGATCTGCATGACCAGGCCGTCGTCACGGGACATGCCGGCCATCGTGTGGAGCATGTGGGCGGCGAAGGCCGCCGCGTCCTCGGCCGTCGCCTCGCCCGCGAGGGCGCGCTCGTACAGCGCGGCCGCCTCCGCCGACGGGAGGGGAGTGGTGTCGGCGGACAGGTGCCCGTGGTCCGTGGCGAGTCCACCGGCCTCGACGAACGCCTGCCGGCGCGCGCGCAACGCGGTGAGGAATCCCTCGTAGGTCGAGGTGTCGGTGTCCGCGACCCGGCCGAGCTCGGCGACGTCCTGCTGCCACTGCGGGCGGTCCACGTGCACGACCGCGTCGGGGCGGAAGGTCGGCACGACACGCGCCCCGAAGCCCTGCTCGGCCAGCCGGCGGTGCTCGGTGAGGGGTGACGTCGCCGGGTCGGTGGTCGAGATGACCTCGATCCCGAAGCGGTCGAGCAGAGCCTGGGGCCGGAAGCCCGGCTCGGCGATGCGGGCGGTCAGGGCGTCGAACAGGCGGTCGGCGGAGTCCGCCGAGGGCTGCTCGTCCACGCCGAAGACCTCGACGAGCTCGTGCTCGAGCCAGAACCGGGACGGGGTCCCGCGGAAGAGGTGCCAGTTCTCGCAGAGGCGGCGCCAGATGGCCCGTGGGTCGCCCTCGACAGGGCGGCTGTCGCCGCTCGGGACGCCGAGGTCCTCCAGCCGCAGCCCCTGCGACACGAGCATGCGGGTCACGTAGTGGTCCGGCGTGATGAGCAGTGCGGAGGGATCCGGGAACGCGGTGTCGTCCGCGAAGACCGACGCCTCGACGTGCCCGTGCATGCACACCAGCGGGAGGCCCCGGGTCTGCTCGTAGATCGTCCGGGCGATGCCGCGCTGGACGGGGTCGGAGGGCAGTGCGCGGTCCGGGTTGAGGACGAGCGGGGACGGCATGGGCGGCTCCTTCGGCGCAGCGGTCCCACCCTGCCGACAGCAGTGGTGGAGCAGTTCGCTGCAAAGGGTTGCACGCGGGTGCCGATGGCGCAAGACCCCGTCGTCGCTGAACGTGCCAGATCAAGTCGTTGTGCCACAAGGCAATACGCAATTCAGAGGCAGTGCGACGGTCAGATGAGATTCTTCCGGCCGACCCATTGACACGAGCCTGCAATCGGTTTCAGACTGACGGAGCATCGACTCAACGACGAGGGAGGCATGGCATGGCAGTGACCATCCGCGACGTGGCCAAGGCTGCGGGCGTCTCGCCGTCGACGGTCTCCCGCGCGCTCTCGTCGCCGGACATCGTCGACGCGGCGACGCGCGAGCGGGTGCTGCGGGTGGCCGACCACCTGGGGTGGCGGCCGAACCGCGCGGCGCGGGGTCTGATCACCGGCCGCACCGGCAACATCGGCCTGATCCTGCCCGACCTGGCCAACCCGTTCTTCCCCTCCGTCGTGAAGGGGATCCAGAGCCAGGCGCACGAGGCCGACTACCAGGTGTTCGTCGCGGACACCGACGAGGACGCCTCCGCCGAGCTCGGCCTCGTCCGGTCCCTGGCCAAGCAGGTCGACGGCATCATCCTGTGCTCGCCGCGCATGAAGCCCACCGAGCTGCGCGACGCCGCCGGCCTCGCCCCGGTGGTCCTGGTGAACCGCAAGGCGGGAAGCATCCCGGCCGTCGCCATCGACAACACCGACGGCATGCGGCAGCTCGTCGACCACCTCACCGGGCTGGGGCACAGCCGGATCGGCTTCGTCGCCGGTCCGCGCTCCAGCTGGTCGGCGAAGGAGCGGCTCCGTGGCCTCCGCCTCGCCGCAACCGCGGCCGGTGTGGAGCTCGTGGAGGTCGGCCACTTCGCCCCCACCTTCGACGGCGGCTCGGAGGCAGTCGAGGGCGTGCTGCTCTCGGGCGTCACCGCGGTCGTCGCCTACAACGACCTCGTCGCCTTCGGGCTGCTCGACGGGCTGCGCTCGCGCGGCGTCGAGGTGCCCCGAGACCTCAGCCTCGTCGGCATCGACAACATCCCCATGTCGGCGATGATCCACCCCGCCCTCACCACGCTGAGCATCCCCAAGGAGCAGGCGGGGCGACGATCCGTCGACCTGCTGCTCCAGCTCCTCGCGGAACCCACGGACGCGTCCGGCCCGGCCGAGCTCACCCGTGAGCTGCCGACCGAGCTCCTCGTGCGGCAGACCACCGGGCCTGCACCCACCCCGACACCCCAGTCCCCCCAACGCCGCACCGTGCGGCGCTGACAGAAGGGAAACCTCGCCCCATGCGCCTCTCCATGCGCCCCGCCCTGCCCGCCACCGCGCTGGTCGCGGGCCTGCTCGCCCTCGGCGTGTCCGCCTGTGGTGCGCCCAGCTCCCCGGCCCAGGGAGCGGGCAGCTCCGGCGGTGACGCGCCCGCCAAGCCCTCGAAGCCGGTCGTCCTCAACGTCCTCGACGTCGCGGGCAACCTGCAGCTCACCCAGGGCATGATCGACGAGTTCGTCAAGCAGCACCCCGACGTGATCTCGCGGGTGACCTACTCCAAGGCCCCGGCCCCCGACCTGGTGGGCAAGATCAAGGCGCAGCAGGGCGCCGGCCGCGTGGACATCGGCCTGGTGCTCACGGGGACCGACGGTCTGTCCGCGGGTGCCGAGCAGGGGCTGTGGCAGCCGATCCTGCCCAAGTACAAGGACCGCCTGTCCAACATGGCGAACTACCAGGACCCGGCCGCGAAGATGCAGGAGCTCGCGGGGGACTACGGCGTCACCGTGACGTACTACCCGTCCGGGCCGCTGCTGGAGTACATGCCCGACAAGGTGCCGAACCCGCCCACGAGCGCGGAGGCGCTGCTGGCCTACGCGAAGGCGCACCCCGGCAAGGTGGAGTACGCCCGCCCGGCCAACTCAGGTCCCGGCCGGACCTTCCTCATGGGCCTGCCGTACATCCTGGGTGACAAGGACCCCAAGGACCCGGTCAACGGCTGGGACAAGACCTGGACCTACCTCAAGGACCTCGGGCAGTACATCAACAACTACCCGACCGGCACCACGCAGACGATGAAGGACCTCGGCAACGGCACGGTCGACGTCATCGCCTCGACGACCGGCTGGGACATCAACCCGCGCGTCCTCGGGACCGTCCCGGAGAGCGCCAAGGTCAGCACCATGAAGGGCTTCCACTGGGTCACCGACGCGCACTACGCCGTCATCCCCAAGGGCGCCTCGGCCGACCAGCAGGCCGCCGTCCTGCAGCTCGTGCAGTTCATGCTCACCAAGGAGCAGCAGGCCAAGGCCTACGACGACGGCTACTTCTACCCGGGTCCGGCCGTCAAGGACGTCACCATCGACATGGCACCGCAGAAGAGCCAGGACGCCATCAAGAAGTTCGGCCGCCCCGAGTACGACAGCCTGATCGCCAGCGCCCCCAAGGAGGTGCCGCTGGACAACAAGTCGATGGTCGCGGCATTCGACAAGTGGGACCGCGAGGTCGGTGGGTCGAAGGTGAAGAAGCAGTGACCAGCAACACCAAGGAGTTCCGCGAGCTGCGCCTGGACGGCGTGGGACGGCAGTTCGGGGGGCAGGACGCCCTGCAGGGCCTCGACCTGACGATCCGGGCGGGCGAGTTCATCGCCCTCCTCGGGCCGTCCGGGTGCGGCAAGTCGACCGCGCTCAACTGCCTCGCCGGCCTGCTTCCGCTCACCGCCGGCAGCATCTGGCAGGACGAGACGCGCGTGGACACGCTGCCGCCGGAGCGGCGCGGGTTCGGCATGGTCTTCCAGAACTACGCCCTCTTCCCGCACCTCACCGTGCGCAGGAACATCGCGTTCGGGCTCGAGATGCGCCGGCTGCCCAAGGCCGAGGTCTCGCGCCGCACCGAGGAGGCCGTGCGGCTGGTGCAGCTCGAGGAGCACGCGGGCAAGCTGCCCGGCCAGCTCTCCGGCGGCCAGCAGCAGCGCGTGGCGATCGCCCGCGCGGTGGTCCTGGAGCCGTCCCTGGTCCTCATGGACGAGCCGCTGTCGAACCTCGACGCCAAGCTGCGCCTGGAGATGCGCACGGAGATCCGCCGGCTCCACCAGAGCCTCGGGCTCACCACCGTGTACGTCACGCACGACCAGGAGGAGGCCCTGTCGATGGCCGACCGCCTCGTGGTGCTCCGCAAGGGGCGGGTGCAGCAGATCGGCACGCCCGAGGAGCTGCACACGACCCCGGCCAACTGGCACGTGGCCGACTTCATGGGCTTCCGCAACCTCATCCCGATGCGGGTGGTCGAGCGAGGCCAGGGCCAGGCCGTGGTGGAGGGGAGCGGCCTGCGGCTGTCCGCCACCCCGGTGGCCGACGTCGCGGTCGGCGACACCGTCGTCGTCGGGGTGCGCCCCGAGGACGTCGTCGTGGCACCGGACGAGGCCGGCCAGAACGCGGTCCGGGCCTCCGTCGAGGTCGTGGAGTACCAGGGTCGCGAACTCGCGGTGGAGGCGCGGACGCCGGAGGGCGTGCGGCTGCACGTGCGAACGGGCAACCGCCTCGCGCCCGGCGACGCCGTGGCGTTCGCCGTCGACCCCGAGCGGCTGCTCGTGTTCGCGCAGGGCGACGAGCCGCTGCCGCACGCCACGACACTGGCCACCGGCACGGCGCCGGAGCCCGCGCTCGCCGCCAGCGGGGGCACCTCGTGAGCGCCGGCGCGGGTGCACCGCACGCGGGCCTGAGCATGCGCCACCGGCTCGCCGAGCGTGGCGTCGACAGCCAGCTGCTGCTCCTCGTGCCGGCGATGGTCTTCGTGGTCGGCCTGTTCATCTACCCGTTCCTCTACGGGCTCGGCCTGTCGTTCCAGCCCACCAAGGGCGGCGGGCCGTTCGCCGACTACCAGCGCTTCTTCAGCGACCCGTTCCAGCGCGACACGATCTGGAAGACGCTTCGGCTCTCGGTGCCGGCGGCGTTCTTCAACGTCGTGGCGGCTGTCCCGATCGCCTACCGGATGCGCGGGCGGTTCCGCGGCAAGCGGCTGGTGACGACGCTGCTCGTCATCCCGATCACCCTGGGCACCGTCCTGACGGCCGAGGGCCTGCTCAACTTCCTCGGCCCCGCCGGCTGGCTCAACCGGGCGCTGACCAGCGCAGGCCTCATCGACCAGCCGCTGCGGCTGATCAACAACTACTGGGGCGTCTTCTTCTCGCTCGTCATCACCGGCTTCCCGTTCGCCTTCCTGCTGATCCTGTCCTACCTCTCGGGCATCGACCCCAGCCTCGAGCGCGCGGCCCGGACCCTGGGCGCCGACTGGTGGGCCCGGTTCCGCCGGATCACGTTGCCGCTGCTGGCGCCCGGGCTTGCGACGACGTTCTGCCTGACCTTCGTCCTGGCGTTCAGCGTCTTCCCGTCGGCGATCCTCGTCGGCAACCCCACGGGCGAGACCCGGGTCATCTCCATCGCCGCCTACCAGGCCGCGTACGAGCAGTACGACTACCCGTTCGCCTCCGCCATCGCGATGGTGATGGGCGCGGTCGAGCTGGTCGTCATCGCGCTGGTCCTGTTGTGGCGCAGCAGGTTCTACGTCGGATCGACGGGAGGCAAGGGCGCATGAGCACCATCACCCGCGAACCCACCACCATGCGCAGCACGCCCCGGGGACAGGACGCCCCGCAGCGACGGATTGTGGCCAGCCCGGCCGCCTGGCTCGTCTGGGGCGCCGTCATCCTCTTCATGGTGTTCCTGGTGGGCATCGTCGGCTCGGTGCTGGTCAACTCGTTCGGCACCCGCTGGTTCGGCACGTGGCTGCCGCAGGGCTGGACCACCCAGTGGTACTCCGAGGCGTGGACCGACTTCAGCCTCTTCCAGGTCGTCGTGGTCACCCTCGAGGTGGCGGCGGCCGTCGTGGCCCTGTCCGTCCTCGTCGGGGTGCCCGCGAGCTACGTCCTCGCACGGCGCGACTTCCCCGGCAAGCGGCTGGTGTACTTCGCCTTCCTGCTGCCGATCATGATGCCGCCGATCACCTACGGCATCCCCCTGGCCACGGTGCTCTACAAGTTCAACCTGGCCGGCAACATCACCGGTGTCATCCTGGCGAACCTCGTCCCGTGCGTCCCCTTCGTCATCCTGACGATGACGCCCTTCATCGAGCAGATCGACCCCACGATCGAGAAGGCGGCACGGATGTCGGGGGCCCGGACGCTGGCCGTCTTCACGCGGATCCTCGCGCCGCTGCTGGTGCCGGGCATCCTGGCGGCCTCGATCCTCGTCCTGGTCCGGACGGTGGGCATGTTCGAGCTGACCTTCCTCACCGCGGGCCCCGACTCGAACACGCTCGTCGTCGCGCTGTTCAACTCGATGAACGCCGCGGGCATCCGGGCGCAGCAGTCGGTCGACGCCATGGCCGTGATCTACACGGCGGTGATGATGTTCCTGCTCGTCATCGCCCTGCGGTTCGTCAACCCGACGCAGCTGGTGGCGCAGGTGAAGGAGGAGCCTGAGCCGTGAGCGACACCTCGCCCTCGGGCAGCGGGTATGCCGGGCCGGCAACGGACGTCGTGGTCCTCGGCGAGGTGCTCGTCGAGCTCTCCTCCCTCGAGCCGCTCGGCTCCGGCGCCACCTTGCGCATGGGCTTCTCCGGCGACGCCCTCAACGCGGCCGCGGCGGCTGCGGCGGCCGGCGCACACACCGTCCTGCTCGCCAGGGTGCCGGACGACGAGCTCGGCGACGCCCTGGTGGAGCGGGTGCGCGAACTGGGGGTCGACACCTCGGCCCTGGTCCGCGCACCCGGCCAGCACGGCCTCTACCTCACCCACGCCGACCCGGACGGCGCCAGGCAGTTCACCTACGTGCGCCGGGGCAGTGCCGGCTCGCTGCTGTCGGTCGACGACCTCGACGAGGACCTCCTCCGGTCTGCCGGGGTCGTCGTGGGCAGTGGGGTGGCGTGTGCCGTCTCGCCGACGCTCGCGGAGACCGTCCGCCGGGCCGCCACGCTCGCGCGCCGTTTCGTCTACGACCCGAACTTCCGCCCGCGCCTGACCAGCGCGGAACAGGCGGCAGCGGCGTTGCGCGAGCTGGCCCCGCTGGCCGAGGTCGTCACCCCCTCCTGGCCCGACGAGGTGCAGCAGCTGCTCGGGCCCGACGCCGGGACGACGCCCGAGGAGGCGCTCGCCCGCGTCGCGAGCCTCGGCTCCCGTGCGGTCGTCCTGACCTGCGGGCCCGTGGGTGCGCTCGTCGCCGAGGCCGGCGTCGTCACCGCGGTGCCCGGCGTCCCCGCGCCCGTGGTCGTGGACCAGACCGGTGCCGGCGACTGCCTCACCGGCACCCTCGCCGCCCGCCTCGCGCTGGGCGACCCCCTGCTCGAAGCCGTCGCCCTCGCCACGGCCGCCGCCGCCCTCTCCGTGGGCGGCCAGGGCGGCACGGGGCACGTCCCCACCCTGACCGAGACCCGAGCAGCACTGGCCGCGACGCGGCCGGTCGAGGAGATGGACCTTCGATGACCGACCCCCTGCTCCGCCTGTCCGCCGGCGACGACGTCGCCATCGCGCGCGACGAGCTGGCGCCCGGCGCCAGCGTCCCCGGGCCTGACGGCAGCCCGCTCACCCTGCACACCGGCATACCGCGCGGGCACAAGGTGGCGCTGCGCGACCTGCCGGCGGGCACCCTGGTGCGCAAGTACGACCACGTCATCGGCGTGACCACCGCCGACGTCGCTGCCGGCGACCACGTGCACGTGCACAACCTGGCCATCCCCGAAGGAGCCTCCTCGCTGGCCTCGGGTGGTGCGAACCCCCAGGGCCGACGCGCGCTGCCCGACGGCCTGCGCACGACCTTCTCGGGGATCCGCAGGCCGTCCGGCGCGGTGGCCACCCGCAACTACGTCGGCGTGCTCACCACGGTGAACTGCTCGGCCACCGTGGCCCGGCAGGTCGTGCGGCGCACCGAGGACGAGGTCGCCGCCATGCACGGCGAGGGTGTCGACGGCGTCGTCGCGCTCACCCACGGCACGGGCTGCGGCATGGCCAACCGCGGCGACGGCTGGGACGTCCTGCAGCGGACGCTGCGCGGCTACGCCCAGCACCCGAACATCGGCGCCCTCGTGGTGCTCGGCCTCGGCTGCGAGGTCAATGCCGTCAGCGCGCTCATGGCCGACCTCGAGATCGGCGACATCCCGCTCGAGTCGTTCACCATCCAGGACGCCGGCGGCACCGCGGCCGCGATCGCCCAAGGCGAGAAGCTGGTCCGCGGCATGGCCCACGACCTGCGGGGCACCCGGCGCGAGGAGGTCGGGGTCGAGCACCTCGTCCTCGGCCTGCAGTGCGGCGGCTCCGACGCGTTCTCGGGCCTGACCGCCAACCCGGCGCTCGGGGTCGCGAGTGACCTGCTCGTCGCGGCGGGTGGCACGAGCGTGCTGGGGGAGACGCCCGAGGTGTACGGCGCCGAGCAGATGCTCGCCGAGCGCGCCGTGCGGCCGGAGGTGGGACAGGCGCTGCTGGACCGCATCGCCTGGTGGGAGCAGTACACCGCCTCGCAGGGCACGACCCTCGACGGCAACCCCTCGCCCGGCAACAAGGAGGGCGGCATCACCACCATCCTGGAGAAGTCGCTCGGCGCCGTCGCCAAGGGCGGCCACAGCCCGCTCGACGCCGTGTGCGGCTACGCCGAGCCGATCCCCGGCCCGGGCTTCGTCTTCATGGACACCCCCGGCTACGACCCGGTGTCGGTGACCGGCATGGTCGCCGGCGGGGCCAACCTCATCTGCTTCACGACGGGCCGCGGCTCGGTCTTCGGCAGCCGTCCCGTGCCGACCGTCAAGCTCGCCACGAACTCCAGCCTGGCGACCCGCATGGCCGGCGACATCGACCTCGACTGCTCGGCCGTCGTCGAGGAGGGCGTCTCGCTCGAGGAGATGGGCATGAAGGTCTACGACCTGCTGCTCGACACCGCGTCGGGTCGCCGGTCGTTCAGCGAGGAGCTCGCCCTCGGGGGCGAGGAGTTCGTGCCGTGGCAGCTCGGGGCGGTGCTGTGAGGCGCCTGTCCCGCGCGACCCTGCCGGGCCACGACGCCCCGGGCCTGCGCCTGCCGCCGGCGCCGGAGCTGGCGGCCGGGATCGGCATCGTGCACCTCGGGATCGGCGCGTTCCACCGCGCCCACCAGGCCGTGTTCACCGAGGACGCCGCGCTCGCCGCGGACGAGGCCGGCTGGGGCATCTGCGGGGTCACCCAGCGGTCGAACGCCGTGGTCGAGCAGCTGCTCCCGCAGGACCACCTGTATGCCGTGCTCGAGCGCAGCGCGTCGACGTCGAGCGCGCGCGTGGTGGGCCAGGTGAGCGAGGTGCTCTTCGCGCGCGAGCAGGGGCCGCTCCTCCTCGAGCGGCTCGCCGACCCGCAGGTGCGCGTCGTGACCCTGACCGTGACCGAGAAGGGGTACCGCCGCGGCCCTGACGGAGGCCTGGACCTCACGGACCAGGTGGTCGCCGCCGACCTCGAGGGCGGGGCGCACAGCACGGTCGGCCAGCTCGTGCGGGGACTGCAGGCACGCCAGAGGGCGTCCGCCGCGCCGGTCACGATCCTCCCGTGCGACAACCTCACCGACAACGGTGCGGTCGTGCGCCGGCTCGTCCTCGACTTCTGCGCCGCTCTGCCGAGCGCGGAGGGCGACGTGGTCGCTGCCTTCGTCGAGCAGCACGTGTCCTTCCCCAGCTCCATGGTCGACCGGATCGTCCCGGCGACCACGGACGAGGACCGCGCGGAGGCGGCGCGCCTGCTCGGCGCCCGCGACGAGGGGCTGGTCGTGGCCGAGCCGTTCCGGCAGTGGGTGGTCGAGGACCGCTTCGCCGCTGGCCGCCCGGCCTGGGAGCGCGCCGGCGCCGAGCTCGTCGAGGACGTCGCGCCCTACGAGCAGCTCAAGCTGCGGATGCTCAACGGCACCCACTCGATGCTGGCCTACCTCGGCGCCCTGCGCGGGCACGACACCATCGCGCAGGCGGTGGCCGACGACGACCTGGCCGCGGCGGCCCGCGAGCTGATGGCGCAGGACGTGCAGCCGACGCTGCACCTGCCCGCCGGCGTCGACGCCGCGGCATACGGGCGCACGGTCCTCGAGCGCTTCGCCAACCCCGCGCTGCGGCACACGACGGTGCAGGTCGCCATGGACGGCTCGCAGAAGCTGCCCGTGCGCCTGCTGGGGACGGTGCGCGACCGCCTGGCGGACGGAGCGGTCCCGCAGTGGGCGGCCCTGGCGGTGGCCGGGTGGATGGCGTTCGTCGCGCGCGGGCAGGACGCCCACGGGCGCCCGCTGCCGCTCGACGACCCGATGGCCGCACGGCTGCGCTCGGCCGTCGGCACGGGCTCCGACCCGGTGACCGTCGCGGAGGGGCTGCTCGGGGTGCACGAGGTCTTCGGGGACGACCTGCGCGACAACAGGGAGTTCCGCGACGCACTCGTCGGCCAGCTCAAGGAGCTGCTGTGAGCGCGGCGGCCGCGGCGGGCGCCGGCGCGGGGGTCCCGGACGGCGAGCACGTCCTGCTCTCGGTCGGGCCCGTCGTGCCGGTCGTCGTCCTCGACGACGTCGAGCACGCCGTCCCGCTCGCGAGGGCGCTGGCCGCCGGCGGCATCCGGGTCATGGAGGTGACCCTGCGGACGCCCGCCGGGCTCGGCTCGATCGAGCGCGTGGCGGCCGAGGTGCCCGACGTGCTCGTCGGGGCTGGCAGCGTCGCGTCGGGCGAGCAGGTCGCCGCCGTGTCCCGGGCCGGTGGGCAGTTCCTGGTGCTGCCCGGGGCTCCGCCGTCGCTGCTCGACGCGGCCCTGGACAGCGGGCTGCCCGTCGTCCCCGGTGCTGCGACCGTCACCGAGGTGATGGTCCTGGCCGAGCGCGGCGTCGCCCTCGTGAAGTTCTTCCCGGCCGAGCCGAGCGGGGGCACCCGCTTCCTCGACGCGGTCAGGGGCCCGCTGCCCGGGCTCAGGTTCTGCCCCACGGGCGGCGTCGGTCCCGCGAACGCCCGCGACTACCTCGCGCTGCCGAACGTTCCCTGCGTCGGCGGCTCCTGGGTGACGCCACCCGAGCTGGTGCGGTCCGGGCAGTGGGACCGCGTCACGGAGCTGGCCGCCCAGGCATCGGCGCTCGCGACCGACTGACCCGCGGGTGTGGTCAGGTCGCCGGCGCGCCGGTCGACCCGCGGCGCACCAGCTCGGCAGGGACGATGGTCGTCCGTGCCTCGTGGTGGCGGTCCATCCGCGCGAGCAGCTGGCGCCAGGCGAGGGCGCCGATCTCCTGCTTGCGCACCGTGGCCGTCGTCAGCCCCGGCCCGGCGATGGCGGCCAGCGGGATGTCGTCGAAGCCGGTGAGTGAGATCCCGCCCGGCACGGCGACCCCGAGCTCGGTCAGCCGGGTCAGGACCCCCAGGGCGACGTAGTCGCTGAACGCCAGGATCGCGGTGGGGTGGTGACCCAGGGCCTCGTCCGTGACGGCGTGCCCGTCGGCCATGCCGGACCCGCACGGGATCGTGACGACGTCGAGCGCCGGCCCGGCGTCCCGGAGGGCGCGCTCGCGCTCCTGCTCCGACCAGGCCCCGGACGGACCCGCGAGGTAGGCGACCCGGCGGTGGCCGAGCGAGGCCAGGTGGTCGGCCAGCGCGGCCATCCCGCTGTGGTAGTCGACGAGCACCGTGTCGACGCGGTCGTCCTCGAACGGCCGGTTGACCAGGACGAGGGGCACGCCGGTGTCGGCGATGGCGGCCAGCTGGGCGTCGGGCATGCGCGGCGAGCACAGGACGAGGCCGTCCACCCACCGCGCGAGCCGCTCGGCACCTTCGTGCTCGTGGGTGGCGTCCTCGTCGGCGTCGACGACCATCACCTGGGTGTCGCTGGGGCCCGCGCCCGACGTGACGCCCTTGAGGACCTCGCTGAAGAACGGGTTGGCCAGGTCGGGCAGCACGACCCCGATGGTGCCGTGCTGCCCGCTGACCAGGACCTGTGCCGCGGGGTTGGGGCGGTAGCCCAGCTCGGCCGCCGCCGCGCGCACGCGCTCGGACAGCTCCGCGGAGACGGGCTTCCCGCCCGCGAGGACGCGCGAGACGGTCGGCGGCGAGACCCCGGCCGCCCTCGCCACGTCGTGGACGGTGGGGCGCCGCCGGCCGCCGGCCCTGCGGTCCCCGCTCGTCATGGCGACATTGGACCACAGGGCGTGGGGCACGGAGTGGCCGTCCCGCGCCTACGACAGCTGCAGCGGGCGGCCGTTCTCCGTGACGTCCACGAGCGTCACGTCGTCGACGTAGGCGACCGTCGGCGCCTTCGTCGTCGTGCCGAAGTCGACGTTGCGGAGGTGCAGCCCCACGATGTGGTCGTCGGGGTAGCCGCTGACGTTGAGCGACTGCTTGGCCGAGCGCACTGTCATGTTCTCGACGTTGATCCCGGAGACCTTGGGGTTGAAGTCGTAGCCGTCGCCCTCGCCGTAGTAGAAGTTCACGTCGATCGCTGCGCCCGACACCTCGCCCACGGTGATGTCCTTCGCGTGGAAGTTCGTGATGTAGCCCCCGCGGGCGGAGTTGGTCTTGAACCGCAGCGCGATGTTGAGGTTGGGGCTGGACATCTCGCAGTTGCGGACGAAGACGTTCCGCGCCCCGCCGGACATCTCGCTGCCGATGGTGACGCCGCCGTGCCCGTCCGCCATCCGGCAGTCCTCGACCAGGATGTCCAGGCTCGGGACGCCGACCCGGCGCCCGTCGGCGTTCTTGCCGGACTTGATGGCGATGCAGTCGTCCCCCGTGTCGAAGGTGCAGTCGCGGATCACGACCATGCGCGAGCACTCCGGGTCGCAGCCGTCGTTGTTGGGGCCGTGGCTGTTGACGGTGATGCCCTCGACGAGCACGTTCTGGGAGAGCGTCGGGTGGACCTCCCACATGGGGGAGTTGACGATCGTGATGCCGGAGATCTCGACGTCGGTGCAGGTGTGCGGCTCGATGAAGGACGGGCGCAGGCGGTACCCGCCGCCGAACTGCCGCTGCTCGACCGGGACACCGGCGTCGCCCATCGCGATGAGCCGGTCCTTGTCGGCGTTGGACGTCGACTTCCACGCCCACCAGTTGGCGTCGCTCGCCTGGCCGTCGAGGACGCCGCCCCCCGTGACGGCGATGTTGTGCTGGCGGTAGGCGTAGATGAGCGGGGAGTAGTTGTACGCCTCGGTGCCCTCGAAACGGGTGAGGACCGTCGGGAGGTAGGCCGAGGGGTCGGTCGAGAAGGCGATCCTCGCCCCCTCGGTGACGTGCAGGTCCACGTTGCTGAGCAGGTGGATGGCACCGGTGGCCCAGACGCCGGACGGCACCCGGACGTGACCCCCGCCCGCCGCGTTGCAGGCCGCGATGGCGTCGCGGAAGGCGGCCGTGCAGTCGGTTCCCCCGTCGCCGACGGCGCCGAACTCGGTGACGTCGAACCAGCGGTCGGGGAAGTGCAGGCGGCGGACCTTGGCGCTGATGTAGTTGGCCCGCGCCCACGGGTTGCTCTCCGGCCCGCCGGACTCGGGGTCCGCGAGGGCGGCCGGGACGCCCACGCCGCCGAGGCCGAGCGCGGTCGCCCCGAGGGCGGTGGCGCGGAGGAAGGTGCGACGGGTCGTGTCCATGGAGTGCTCCCTTGCACTGGTGGAGAAAGAGGTAGGAAAAGCTTTTCCTATGATGCGCCGGATCGAGGCGGACGCAACCCCCCGGCCGCCGGATTTCCGGATGCCGGACGGTGCGCCGGGGCGCCCGACGGGACCCAACTGGCGCCGGGCCGGACCGGGCTGCCACGATCGGCCCCACGGCTGCGCCAGCGTCGGCGCGCGCCTGCCGGAGAGGAGGACGATGGAGACCACCCGCGAGGACGCCCCCGCGACCCCTGTCTTCTTCGTCGCCGGTGGCACGGGCATCTCCGCCGAGACGCTGGGCAACCTCATGCTCCAGCAGTTCCCGTCCGTGCGGTTCGTCCGCCGGAAGTTCCCGTTCATCACGACCGTCGAGCAGGCGCGGTCGGTGGTGGCCGAGCTCGACGCCGCCGTCACCGAGTCGGTCTCACCACTGGTGTTCTCCACCGTCTCCGACGACGACGTCCGGATGGCGCTGCAGGAGACCAAGGCCGCCTTCATCGACCTGTTCGGCTCGCACCTGGACACCATCGAGCGGGTGCTGCACGTCAACGCCGCCCACGGGGTGGCTGCCCTGCACGGCCTCGGTGACCAGCGCCGGTACGACGCCCGGATGAAGGCGATCGAGTACGCCATGGAGCACGACGACGGCGCCAGCCTGCGCCACCTCGAGGCGGCCGACCTGATCCTCATCGCGCCGTCGCGCTGCGGCAAGACGCCCACGTCGATGTACCTCGCCCTCCAGCACGGCATCAAGGTCGCCAACTACCCGCTGGTGGAGGAGGACTTCGAGTCCGGAGGCCTGCCCCGCCCAGTGCGCGGTCTGGTCGACCGGTGCTTCGGCCTGCTGTCGACGCCCGCCCGCCTCAGCCAGGTGCGCGGGGAGCGCCGGCCGGGGTCCACCTACGCCACCCTCGCGCAGTGCAGCTACGAGCTGCGCCGCGCCGAGGCGCTGTACCGGGCCCACCGCATACCGTCCATCAACTCCGCCTCGATGTCGGTGGAGGAGATGGCGGCCGTCATCATGCAGAGCAGCAAGCTCCCCGCCACCAGCTGACGCGGCACCGGCCGCACACCGAAAGGAACGCCTTGACCCGCAACGACTCCGCCAACATCGTGTGGTTCGCAGACCTCGGTCTGGACGACGTGGAGACCGTCGGCGGCAAGAACGCCTCCCTCGGCGAGATGGTCCAGCACCTCTCGGCCGCCGGGGTGCGGGTGCCCGACGGGTTCGCCACGACCGCGGAGGCGTACCGGCGGTTCCTGGCCCACGAGGGCCTGGTCGACACTGTCAACGACCTGCTCGGCAGCCTCGACGTCGAGGACACGCGTGCGCTGGCCGAGGTGGGCGCCCGGATCCGTGAGGCCGTCGAGCAGCAGCCGTTCCCGGCCGACCTCGAGGACGAGATCCGCACGGCATACGAGCGGCTGGTGGGCGACCACGGCGACGAGGTGAGCTTCGCGGTGCGCTCCAGCGCCACGGCGGAGGACCTGCCGGACGCGTCGTTCGCGGGGCAGCAGGAGACGTTCCTCAACGTGCGCGGGATCGACTCGATCCTGCTGGCCATCAAGCGCGTCTTCGCCTCGCTCTACAACGACCGGGCGATCGCCTACCGGGTGCACAGCGACTTCGACCACGCGGCGGTCGCGCTGTCGGCCGGGGTGCAGCGGATGGTCCGCTCGGACATCGGCTCCTCGGGCGTCATGTTCACCATCGACACCGAGTCCGGCTTCCCCGACGCGGTGTTCGTGACGAGCAGCTACGGGCTCGGCGAGGCGGTCGTGCAGGGCGCCGTGAACCCGGACGAGTTCTACGTCTACAAGCCGGCGCTGCGCGAGGGCCGGCCGGCGATCCTCAAGCGGGGCCTGGGCGCCAAGGCGATTAAGATGGTCTACACCTCCGACACCGAGGTCGGCCGCACGATCGAGTTCGTCGACGTCGACGAGGCCGACCGCCACCGGCTCAGCCTCACCGACGAGGAGGTCACCGAGCTCGCGAAGCACGCCCTGGCCATCGAGGAGCACTACGGCCGGCCGATGGACATCGAGTGGGGCAAGGACGGCGTCGACGGCCTGCTCTACGTCCTGCAGGCTCGCCCCGAGACGGTGAAGTCGCGGCAGACCGGGTCGTCGCTGCAGCGGTACCGGCTGGACGAGCGTGGCACCGTCCTGGTCGAGGGCCGCGCCATCGGGCAGAAGATCGGCGCCGGTGCGGTGCGGGTGCTGACCTCGGCGGAGCAGATGCACGACTTCGTCGCGGGCGAGGTGCTCGTGGCCGACATGACCGACCCCGACTGGGAGCCGATCATGAAGCGGGCCAGCGCGATCGTCACCAACCGCGGCGGCCGCACCTGCCACGCCGCGATCATCGCCCGCGAGCTCGGCATCCCCGCCGTCGTCGGTACCGGCACCGCCACCACGAGCCTGGCCGAGGGGCAGGAGGTCACCGTCTCCGCCGCCGAGGGCGACACCGGCCGCGTCTACGAGGGGACCATGGCGTTCACCGTCTCCGAGACCGCGCTCGACGACATGCCCGAGCTGCCCGTCAAGGTCATGATGAACGTCGGCACCCCCGACCAGGCGTTCGAGTTCTCCCGCCTGCCCAACCGGGGGGTCGGGCTGGCCAGGCTCGAGTTCATCATCAACCGCCAGATTGGCATCCACCCCAAGGCGCTGCTCGAGCTCGAGGACCAGGAGCCCGCGGTCAGGGCCGAGGTCGAGGCGCTCATCGCGGCGTACGACAGCCCGCGCGACTTCTTCGTCAAGCGCGTCGCCGAGGGGATCTCGATGCTGGCCGCCGCGTTCGCGCCGGAGCCGGTCATCGTGCGCATGTCCGACTTCAAGTCCAACGAGTATGCCGGGCTGCTGGGTGGGTCCCGCTACGAGCCGCACGAGGAGAACCCGATGATCGGGTACCGCGGCGCGGCGCGGTACCTCTCGCCGGAGTTCGCCGAGTGCTTCGCGATGGAGTGCGAGGCGCTGCGGCTCGTGCGCGACGAGATGGGGCTGACCAACGTCAAGGTGATGATCCCGTTCGTGCGCACGGTCACCGAGGCCAAGGGCGTCATCGACCTGCTCGCCCAGAACGGACTGCGCCGCGGCGAGAACGACCTGCAGGTCGTGATGATGTGCGAGGTCCCCTCGAACGCGGTCAACGCCGAGGAGTTCCTCGAGCACTTCGACGGGTTCTCCATCGGCTCGAACGACCTCACCCAGCTCACGCTGGGGCTCGACCGCGACTCCGGCCTCGTGGCCGACGCCTTCGACGAGCGCGACCCGGCGGTGAAGAAGATGCTCGCCATGGCCATCGAGGCCTGTCGCGCGCAGGGCAAGTACATCGGCATCTGCGGCCAGGGGCCGTCGGACCACCCGGACCTCGCGGAGTGGCTGATGGACCAGGGCATCGAGTCGATGTCGCTCAACCCCGACACCGTCGTCGAGACCTGGCTCGCCCTGGCCAAGCACGCCGGCTGACGCGCCACCCGCGCCTGGCGCGCCACCCGAGCCTGGCGCCTGACGTGCCACCCGGGCCGCCCGGGGAGGCCCGGCGGACCCCGCGAGGCGGGTCCATGTCGAGACGCTGTGCATTGCCCCGGGACGAGGGGCAACGCACAGTGCCGCGCACTCCAACGTGTGCTGGCTGCCCCGGGCTCCGTCATCCGCTGTATTTGGGGCCCGCAGCCTCGCTTTACGATGTCTGGATCGTGGAACGGCGCGTTTCGGGCCTGCAGGGACCATCGGTGTGGGTGTCCGCCGTCCCCGGCGGAACCCCACCCGAGCCGGAGGTCCTGCTGCGCTGCCGTCGCTCCGGATGAGGGGTGAGGACCGTGCTGGACGTCACCGCAGGCGCCGGCCTCGAGGCTCCCGTGGCGCTCGACGTCGTGCGCGACTTCGAGCTCCGGTACCTGGACGAGCCGGTCGAGCTGCCCGCCACCTCGCAACGGCTGCTCGCCCTGCTGGCCCTCCTGGCCCGGCCGACGCCGCGCTCGCTGGTGAGCGCTACGCTCTGGCCGGACGCCGACGAGCAGCACGCCGGTGCCAGCCTGCGCAGCGCGCTCTGGCGCATCGCCGCCGTCCCGGGCCCGGGGCTGGTGCGCACCTGCGGGACCGGGCTCGCCCTGGCCGCGCACGTCGTCGTCGACCTGCACGGCCTGCTCCGGGACACCCAGCTGGTCCTGGCCACCCGGCAGCCGCCGGCGGGCCTGCTCGGCGCGGGCGAGGCGCTGCGAAGGCTCGGCGGCGACCTGCTGACCGGGTGGTACGACGAGTGGGTCGTCGAGGAGCGGGACCGCTTCCGCCAGCTGCGCCTGTACTCGCTCGACGTCATCGGCACGGCGCTGCTCGACCAGCGCCGGACCGGCGAGGCGCTGCAGGTGGCCCTGGCGCTGGTGGAGGCGGACCCGCTGCGCGAGAGCGGCCACCGGCTGCTCCTGTCGGTCCACCTGCAGGAGGGCAACGTCGCCGAGGCCGTCCGACAGCACGACCGGTACGCCCGGTTGCTCGACCACGAGCTCGGTGTGCAGCCGTCGGCCCTCATGACGGCCCTGCTGCGCGGCTGCCGGACAGGTGCCGTCGCGGCTCCCGGCGGCCGGCGTGACGTCGCCGTGACGGTGGGGTGACGCACCACCCGCCACCCTGAGCGCACACGGGCGCCGCAGGCCCGGGGAGCGTGGGGGTGGTGACCATGGGGGGAGCCCAGGGAGGGGAGGCCACGGCGCCGCGCCGGCGGATCTGGGTCCAGCAGGTGGCGGTCGAGACCAACCGGCTCAAGATGCGGGTCGACGCGGCCCGGGCGAGGGGCGACCTCACCGAGCCCCAGGAGATGGTGGCGGTCGGCGTCGACGGCTTCATCGAGCGGGCGCGTGCGGCGGCCTTCCGCGACGACCCCATCCCCGGCCGCCTCGCGAACTGGTGGCGCGGGACGCTGGTCGAGGCGGCATACCGGAACATGCACTCGGCGCGCAGCGCGATGCTCGACCTGTACACGGACGCCGAGCTCCGTGCGGAGATCCCCATGGTGGTGGCGCGCGCCAACGCCACGCTGCACCGGGACGACCCCCGCCGCTCGACCATCGCCGAGCTGACCGCGCTGCCGACCGCCCGGCTGCGCCCGCGGATGCGGCGGCTGGTCGGCGACAGCTACGAGAAGCTCGATCTCGAGCACGCGCAGCTGCGCAGCTTCCGCAACATCGTGCTGCTGGCCACGGCCTTCCTCTTCGTGTGCGTCGTCGTGACCCTGGTCTTCGTCTACGCACGCCCGAGCTGGGTCCCCCTGTGCTTCAAGACCGCCGATGACGGTGTCAACGCGTGCCCGTCCCACGCTGGCCCGGGAGCCCAGCCCACCGGACCGGACATCCTCGTCGCCACGGCCATGGGCGGTCTCGGCGGAGCGTTCGCCGCCGTGCTGTCGATCCGCAACCTCAAGGGCACGGCGAACCCCTACGACGTGCCGGTGGCGCTCGCCGTCCTCAAGTTCCCGCTCGGGGCGATGACCGCGATCCTCGGCCTCGTCGCCATCAAGGGCGGCTTCGCCCCCGGCCTGTCCAACCTCGACAACCAGGGCCAGATCCTCGCCTACGCGCTGCTGTTCGGGTTCTCCCAGCAGGCCCTGTCCCGGCTGCTCGACAAGCGGGCCCAGGACCTGCTCGAGGGGCTGCCGGGCGGCGACGCCGCAGCGCCGCTGCCCAACGCCAAGGCCGAGCCGCCTGCCGTCCTGCTCCCGGCCGACGGTGGGGGAGCGGCCGCGCCCGCCCCGCCGGTGCCCGGCGACGGGGCGCCTGCGGCCGAGGCGACCGCCACGGCGACCGCGGGCACCGGCGAGCCGACCGGCACCGAGGAGGAGGTGCCGGCGGCCGGGTCGGCAGTGCCGGACAAGGACCGCCCCGTCGACGAGCCGGACGCTGCCACCCAGCAGGACCAGTTCGACCAGCTGCGCGACACCGGGAACGCGCGCAAGGACCAGAGCGAGGACGAGGAGGCCGAGCTGCTCGAGAAGGAGTTCGGCGCCCCGGACGCGCAGGGGATCTACGGGGCACCCGCCGGCGGCACGTCCGCACCCCCCGCGGCCGCGCCAGCCGAGCCCAGTGGTCCGGCAGGGCAGGAGGGGCAGTCATGAGCGGCGTCGACGACATGGTCAGGGCGGCCGAGCGGTCGCTCGGGCTGACGGGCAGGCCGAACACGATCACCCGCTGGTACTCCCAGCGCAACGGGCCGGTCTTCGCCACGGCCCCGTGGTGCAACCAGAGCATCACCTACTGGGCCAACGCCTCTGGCAACGCCGGGCCGGTCTGCTTCGGGCGCGACTACGCCTTCACGGTCTGGCACGCGGAGCGCTTCCGTCGCGAGGGCCAGTGGCACGTCGACATCGCCGGCATCCGCCGCGGCGACATCGTCTTCTTCGACTGGGACGAGACCAACCGCATCGGCGCGATCGACCACATCGGCCTCGTGACCGGCGTGGGCGACGGCGTCGTCTACACCATCGAGGGCAACACCTCCGACGCCTGCCGGCGCCGGGCGCGCTACGCCTCCACCATCGTCGGCTACGGGCGCCCGGAGTATGCCGGGACCGCCCGGTCAGCGGTGGCGGCGGCGGTGCCCGCGCACGCGGCGGCGCGGGGGGCGGCGACCGGCAGCGACCTCGCGCCACCGGGGCTGCCGATGCTCCAGCGGGGGAGCGCCGGGGTGCTCGTCAAGCAGCTGCAGCGCTGCCTCAACAAGGTCCAGGCGTCGCGACTGCAGGTCGACGGCGACTTCGGGCCCATGACCACCGGCGCGGTGAAGACCTTCCAGAAACGGGCCGGGGGACTGGTCGCCGACGGCGAGTACGGACCCAGGACCGCGGGGAAGCTCACGGTCGCGCGCAAGCGGGTGCGATGACCCGCCCGGGCGCCGCCCGGCACACCCCGGCGAGAGGCGCTGCCCGGCATACCCGGAGGAGGGGTGCCGCCCGGCACACCCCGGTGAGAGGTGGACAGTCATGACCGATGGTGCCCGCATCCCCGTGACGGCCGAGACCGTCCCGCCCGACGCCCCCGACGAGGTGCAGGACCTCGCGGCCCGGGCGGCGGGACCACGCGTGCCCTGCTTCGACGCCACGGTGGGCGTCACGCTGCCGCCGCAGGCGTGGACCGGTACGCCGCGCAACCGCCTGGTCGTGATCGGGGACTCGCTGAGCCACGGCTTCCAGAGCGGGGCGGTCTTCAACACCGACCTGTCCTACGGCGCGATCATCGCCTACGAGCTGGGGTGGCTCGACGGCTTCCGCTACCCGCGGTACCCGGGGCTCGGCGGCCTGCCCATCAACCTCGAGCTGCTCATGCGCGACCTGGAGTCGCAGGTGGGGTCGGCGATCAGCCTGTGGGAGCTGCCGCTGGCGCTGTTCCGGGCCCGGCAGTTCATGGACGACGTCGAGGACTACTGGGAGCGAGGGCCGGGAGCCGTACCCCCGACGGCGACGGGCATCAACCACAACCTCGGCATGTACGGCTGGGACCTGCGGGACGCGCTGGACTGGACGGCCGAGCTGCTCGAGCAGCAGGTCACGGCGCCCAAGGACGACCTGCTCCAGCAGGTCGTCGAGCACAACAGCGAGCGGGCCGCCCTGCGCGTCTACCCCCGCGGCGACACCGAGAAGACGCTGTCCGTCTTCCAGGCGGCCGCCCGGCTCGGCGAGGACAAGGACGACGACACCGACGACGGCATCGAGACCCTCATCGTGTTCCTCGGCGCCAACAACGCCCTGCGCACCGTCACCGACCTCACCGTCCACTGGAGCGGCCCCGGGTACGACACCCTGACGGGCAAGGGCCAGTACACGATCTGGCGCCCGGAGCACTTCCGGTCCGAGCTCGGCCACGTCGTCGACGCGGTCCGGGGGATCCGCGCCCGGCACGTCATCTGGTGCACCGTCCCCCACGTGACGATCGCCCCGATCGCGCGCGGCATCGGCGGCAAGGTGCAGCCGGGGTCGCGCTACTTCCCCTACTACTCCCGGCCGTGGGTCACCGACCAGGCGTTCAACGCCGGCCGCGACGTGCACATCACCGGGGCGGAGGCCCGCGCGGTCGACTACGCGATCGACCTCTTCAACACCGACATCGAGGGCGTCGTGCGGACCGAGCGCAGCGGCGGTGCGCCGGACGGGACGGTGCGGGACTGGTACCTGCTCGACATCGCGGGCATGCTCGACCGCCTCGCCGCGCGCAGGTACATCAACGACGTCAACGCCCGGCCGCCATGGTGGACGCCCTACCCGCTGCCGGCGACCCTGCAGGGCCTCCAACCCGCGATCGACTCCCGGTTCCTCAGCGGCGACGGGCGCGGCGGACGCGACCAGGGCGGGCTTTTCTCGCTCGACGGCGTGCACCCGACGACGGTGGGGTACGGCCTCATCGCGCAGGAGATGATCCGTATCATGGAGTCCGCCGGGGTCGCGTTCCGGCACCCCAACGGGGAGCCGCGGACCGGCCCGGTGCTCGTGGACTTCGACCGCCTCGTGCTGCGCGACACCCTCGTCCGGTTCCCACCGCAGATCGTGGACTCGACCCTGTCCACCCTGGGCTGGGCGGACGAGCACCTCGGCTGGGTCCTGCGCGCCCTGAAGTCCCACTTCTGAGGCCGCCGTCCTGCTGCAGACGGCTGACCCGGGGACCCGCACGCGCGCGTACCGTCCGGACCGTGGAGCTCCCACCGACCCAGGACGTCATGCGGCTGCTCGGCGGCTACATGGTGACGCAGGCCTTCCGGGTCGTCGTCGAGAGCGGGCTCGCCGACCGGGTCGGCGACGAGCCGGTGCCGCTGGAGGAGCTGGCCGGGCACACCGGCATACCGGCCGCGCAGCTCACGCGGCTGCTGCGCGCCCTGCGGACGGTCGGTGTCTTCGACAACGGACCCGACGGGGTCGTCCACACCGACACCTCGCGCCTGCTGCGCCGGGACGCCGCGGCGACCGTGGCGCCGTTCGTCGACATCCACACCGACCGCGGGTATGCCGCGTGGGCCGACCTGCTCGTGGCCCTGCGCGAGGGCGGCTCGGCGTTCGAGCGGCAGCGCGGCATGCCGATGTTCGAGTGGCTGTCGAGCCACCCGGACGAGGGGGCGCGGTTCAACGACGCCATGGCGGCCGGCTCCCGCCAGCGCAGGGAGGTGCTGCTTGCGAGGGACTGGTCGGGGGCGACCTCCGTGGTGGACGTGGGCGGTGGCACCGGCACCAACCTGCTCGCCGTGCTCGAGGCGCACCCGCACCTGTCGGGGACGGTGCTGGACCTGCCGTCGGTGCGCGAGCAGGCGCTCGCCCTCATGGCCACCTCGCCGGCCGGGGACAGGTGCCGCTTCGTCGCCGGGAGCTTCTTCGACGACGTGCCGGTGGCGGACACCTACGTCATGGCCGTGGTCCTGCACGACTGGGACGACGAGCAGGCCCTGCGCATCCTGCGCGCCTGCCGGCGGGCGGCGCCGGACGGTGCCCGGCTGGTTGTCGTCGAGACGGTGCTCGCCGACGGCGAGGGCTGGGACTGGGCGCCGTGGATGGACCTGCACATGCTCGTCATGCTGGGCGGCCGCGAGCGCACCGAGGCGCAGTGGCGGCAACTGCTGCACGACGGCGGCTGGGACGTCGAGGCCGCTGGTCCTCGACTGCTGGAGTGCCGGGCTCAGCGCGAGACGCCGTAGTACCGCAGCTTGCGGTAGAGCGTCGCGCGGCTCATGCCCAGCTCGACCGCGGCCTCGCCGACGCTCACGCCGTCGCGGGCCAGGGCGCGGACGATCTCGTCGCGCTCCAGGGTCTCCATGCGCGAGAGGCGGTGCGCGCGGTGGGTCGAGAACGCGGGGGGCAGGTGCCGGACGTCGACCGTCTCGGAGCGGCTCGCCGCGTCGTGGACCACCCTGACGAGCTCGTCGGCGTTGCCCGGCCAGTCGTGGGCCTGCAGGGCGCGCTCGGCGGCCGGCGTGAAGTCCACCTCGCGCATGCGAGCCTGGTGGGCCACCCACCGGGCCAGGGCCAGCACGTCCTCGGGGCGCTCGCGCAGGGGCGCCACCTCCACCACGCTGCCGACCAGCGGGGCCAGCGGCGCCGGCACCGTGTCGAGGTCCCGGGCGGTCACCGCCCACACCAGGCCACCGTCGGCCGTGGGCGGCCGGTCGCCGACCGCCGCCGTGGCGCGCTGCCGCAGCTCGTATGCCGCCCACGCCGGGAGGGCGTCGACGTTCTCGACGACCACGGCCGTGTCGGGCTTGGCCAGCTCGGGCACCCACAGGGACAGCCACGCCTCGACGTCCTCGGCGGCGGGGACGTCGGCGGTCAGGACGCGGATCCGGGGGTGGGCGCGGCGCAGGGCCTGGCCGAGGAGGGTGGCGCGCCCCGACCCGGGCTCGCCGACGGCGGCGACGGTGCGGCCCTCGCGGACCGCCGACGTCGCGGTCTCCAGGGCGTCGGTCCAGGTCGCCGACATGGACCGGCTGGTGCCCGCCGCCGGCTCCAGGCGTGCGCGCTGGACGCGGAAGACGGCACCGCGCGCCTGCGAGCGCGCCGTCCGGCCGCTGGAGCGGGCGAGCATGAGGGCCGCTGTCGTGGAGGCCGCCGACTCCGCGAGCGCGAGGAGCAGGCCGGCGGAGGAGCGCGACCACGTCGTGATGTTGACGCAGCCCTCGAGGCGCCCGCCGACGGGGTCGATGACCGGCACCGCCGCGCAGGTGTACGTGCACAGGCTCGCGCTGTAGTGCTCCTCGGCCCGGACCAGGGAGGGGGCACGGTCGGCGAGGGCGAGCCCCAGGCCATTGGTGCCGGCCTCGCGCTCGGAGAACGCGAAACCGGGCGCGAGGTGCACCCGGTCGAGGGCGCGCAGCAGGCTCGTGTCGCCCGAGAACCGGTTGAGGACCAGGCCGTCGGCGTCGGTGAGCATCAGGCTGAGCGGCTCGTCGGCGAGGGTCCGGTGCAGGCTGGTCAGGACCTCGTGACCGCACTCGAAGAACAGCGAGTCGCTGACGACCGAGCCGGCCCACACGGGGTCGACGGACTCCAGCGAGACGCCGTACTCCTCACTGCGCCGCCACGAGGCGAGGAGGCGCTTGGACGGGGGTGCGGAGGTGGCGGCCGCCCCGGACGAGGCCCACGGACTCGCGGGTGCCACGCCCACGCGGCGGGGCAGCGCAACCTCGTGGTCGGCGGTCATCCTCGACCTCCTCTCGCTCCCCGGAACGGTAACCCGGGCAGGGGAGGAGAGTCATGGGCCGGCGTCTCAAAGTGAGACGGGGTGGGGTCTCACATTGAGACGCCGCACCCCTGTCAGCGGCCTCTCGCCGCTCCTACCGTCGCTGCAGTTCGCGACGACGGCGTCGCGAGAAGGAGAAGGCCCATGTACACCAAGGACGGCGAGAAGTACTTCATCGTCGATGCGCACATCGCCCTCTGGGACGCGCGTCCGGAGAACCTGCGCAACGAGCACGGCAAGCAGTTCATCGACTGCTTCTACGACTACCACCGCAACCTCTCGCCCGAGGAGGAGGTGTGGTCCTACGAGGACTACCTCTACCAGGGTGGTCAGCGGCTGATGAAGGACCTGTTCGAGGACGGCTACGTCGACCACGCCATCTTCCAGCCGGCCGCCCTCACCGAGTTCTACAAGAACGGCTTCGGGCAGACGCAGGAGGCGTTCGAGCTCGCGGCGGCGAACCCCGGCAAGCTCACCTACAACCACAACTTCGACCCCCGCAACGGCGAGCAGGGCCTCGACGACCTGCGCGCCGACCACGAGAAGATGAAGTTCACCGGCGTGAAGCTCTACACCGCGGAGTGGCACGGCGAGTCCCGCGGCTGGAAGCTCACCGACCCGTGGGCGTACCGGTACTTCGAGGAGTGCCGGAAGCTCGGCATCACCAACATCCACATCCACAAGGGCCCGACCATCCGGCCACTGGACCGGGACGCCTTCGACGTCGCCGACATCGACCACGTCGCCACCGACTTCACCGACCTCAACTTCATCGTCGAGCACGTCGGCCTGCCCCGGCTGGAGGACTTCTGCTGGATCGCGACCCAGGAGCCGAACGTCTACGGCGGCCTCGCCGTGGCCATGCCCTTCATCCACACCCGGCCGCGCTACTTCGCGCAGATCCTCGGCGAGCTCCTCTACTGGATCGGCGAGGACCGGCTCTTCTTCTCCAGCGACTACGCCATCTGGACCCCGCGGTGGCTCGTCGAGCGGTTCGTCGACTTCCAGATCCCCGAGGACATGACGGAGTACGCGCCGATCACCACCGCGCAGAAGAAGAAGATCCTCGGCCTCAACGCCGCGACGATGTACGGCATCGAGGTCCCGGCCGAGCTGCGCCTGCCCGAGGCCGAGACCACCGAGACCGGTCCGCGCGACCCGGCTGCCGCCGACCTGGCCACGGTCTGAGCCATGACCGTCCTCACCCCCGAGCAGACGGTGTCGAGGGCTGCCGTCCGACGCGCCCTCGACACCGTCATCGACCCCGAGCTCGACGAGCCGGTGACCGACCTCGGTTTCGTCCGGTCCGTCGAGTTCGACGGCAGTGACGTCACCGTCCACCTGCGCCTGCCGACCTCGTTCTGCTCGCCGAACTTCGCCTACCTCATGGCCTCTGACGCCAAGGACGCCCTGGCGGCGCTCGACGGCGTCGGGCGCGTGGTCGTCGAGCTCGACGACCACCACGACTCGGCGCTGATCAATGCCGGGCTGGCGGCCGACGCCGGCTACATGGGCACCTTCGGCCACGAGGCCGAGAGCAGCCTGGACGAGCTGAGGGTGACGTTCCGACGCAAGGCGCACACGGCCGCAGCCGAGCGCTGCCTCACCGAGCTCCTGCGCGCCGATCCGTCGCTGGAGGTGTCGCAGGTCGGGGAGGCGCGGCTGCGCGACCTCCCGCCCGGTCGCACCACGGACGCGCTGCTGCGCCGCCGGGCCGCCCTCGGCCTGCCGGACGACCCCGACGCGGTGGTGCTCGTCGACCACCGGGGCGTCGGGTACGGGCCGGCTGACGTGCCGCTCGCGCTGCGCCGGGCCCGGGCCACCCGCATCTCGATCGACGGGAACGCCCACTTCTGCCGGGGCCTGCTCCGCACGCGCTACGAGGGGGCGGGCGCTGACCAGGCACCCCGTCCCGACGGCGCCGAGCCCGCCGACCACCACCACCTGATCCCGTTGGCTACCAAGGAGACTCACCGATGAGCACCATGCGAGCCGTCCAGGTCGTCGGCTACCACCAGAAGCTCGAGATGACGCAGGTCCCCGCGCCGGAGGTGAAGGGTCCGTGGGACGTGGTCGTGCGGATCGGCGGCGCCGGCGTGTGCCGCACCGACCTCCACATCCTCGAGGGCCAGTGGGCCGAGAAGTCACAGGTCCAGCTGCCGTACACGATCGGCCACGAGAACGCCGGGTGGGTGCACGCCGTCGGCTCCGCCGTGACGAACGTCCGCGAGGGCGACAAGGTGATCCTGCACCCGCTCGTCACCTGTGGGCTGTGCCGCGCCTGCCGCTCCGGCGACGACGTGCACTGCGAGTCCAGTGCCTTCCCGGGCATCGACACCAACGGCGGGTATGCCGAGTACCTCCTGACGTCCGCGCGCTCCGTCGTGCGGATCGACGACTCCCTGGAGCCGGCGGACGTGGCCGCGCTCGCCGACGCCGGGCTCACGGCATACCACGCCGCCGCGAAGGCAGCCCGGCGCCTAAGGCCACGCGACACGTGCGTCGTCATCGGCGCAGGAGGGTTGGGGCACATCGGGATCCAGGTCCTCCGCGCGCTGTCGCCAGCGCGGCTCGTCGTCGTCGACCGCAACCAGGCGGCGCTCGACCTGGCCACGTCCATCGGTGCGCACGAGGGCGTCCTCGCCGACGGCGGCCAGGTGGATGCCGTGCTCGAGCTCACAGGCGGTCACGGCGCCGAGGTGGTCGTCGACTTCGTCGGCGAGAACGGGTCGACCGCCCAAGGGCTCGCGATGACCCGGCAGGCCGGCGACTACCACGTCGTCGGCTACGGCGAGGACGTCGTGGTGCCGACCATCGACCTCATCTCGACCGAGAAGAACGTCATCGGCAACCTCGTCGGGTCCTACAACGACCTGCAGGACCTCATGGCCCTCGCCGCCACCGGGGCGGTCACCCTGCACACGCAGAAGTACGCCCTCGACGACTTCCAGCAGGCGATCACCGACCTCGACAACGGCGCCGTCCGCGGGCGCGCCATCCTCGTGCCCTGACCGGCCGAGCACCCACCAGCGTTTTCCCCTCCCGGACAAAGGAGTCCGTCATGAAGAACTACGTCGGAGTCGCCGTGTCGATCGGTGTGCTCGCCGGTATCTGGACCCAGGTGAGCGCCAGCCTGCAGCTCGTCACCTGGGTCGGCTTCCTCGCCTGGGCCTGCTACTTCGCCGCCGGTGGCGGCCGGGTCGGTTTCTCCCGGGGCCTGGCCGCCAACCTCTCGGGCCTGGTCTACGGGTGGCTGGTGGCCGCCGTCCTGCACGTCGCGTCGTTCCCCGGGGCGCTGGCGATCGCGGTGGGCGTGGTCGCGGCCCTGATGTGCCTGCAGGCCGGCTGGGCCCTGCTGTCCTTCATCCCCGGGGCGTTCGTGGGAGCGGCTGCGTACTTCGGCACGGCGTTCGGCTTCTGGCCGACCGCGATCGCCCTCGTGGTGGGTGCCCTCCTGGGCTGGGCCTCGGGCGTCCTCGGGGCGCGGATCCAGTCCGCCGTCGCCGGGCGGGCTCCCTCGGCCGAGCCCCCGGTCGCCCCGGCACAGGCAGCGGCATAGGTTCGAGGAAAGCCGCACCCACCCCGACCTCCACCACGAAGGAGAAGCCGACCCGATGATCCTCATCACCGTGAAGTTCCCGATCCGCGAGGACAAGCTCGAGGAGTGGCGCGAGCTGTCGGACTACTACGCGAGGTCCGTCAACGAGGAGCCCGGCTGCGTGTTCTTCGAGTTCTCGCAGAGCCTCACCGAGCCGAACACGTACGTGTGCATCGAGGGGTTCCGCGACTCGGACGCCGGTGGGGAGCACATGAGGCAGGAGCACGTCGCCCGGTTCATGGCCGAGATGCCGGACATCGTGTCGGCCCAGCCCCAGATCATCTACGTCGACGCCGAGGAGGTCTCCGGCTTCGGGCCGATGGGCGAGATCACCCCGCGCTCGGCCTGAACCGCTCGCCGTCCGTCCCGGTGCCCTGACGGCCGGGGTGGACGGCGACGCACGCCGGCGCCTCCACGGGTGTGCCGACCCCCGGGCCGGGGCGTCCGTCGGCGGCGACGCGGTGGACCGACACCGCGCCGCCCTGCAGGCCGCCGACCAGCAGGTGGCCGCCGGCCAGGGCGAACTGCCGGGGGTGTGCCGGGACGTCGACCTCGCCGACCAGGCGCAGCCCGTCCCCGGAGACGTCGAAGGTGCTGACGGTGTCAGGCCCGCGGTTGGAGACGTGCAGCAGTCCGCGCGCCTCGTCGAGCGCCACGTGCGCCACGTCGTCGTGGCCGGGACGCGACGACGCGGCGGCGGAGGCCACCACGGTGAACCGGCCGCGTGCCTCCTCCACCAGGCGGACCACCTCGCCGCTGAGCTCGCAGGTGAGAAACGCAGCGGACGACGAGGCCGAGCGGACGAGGTGCCGCGGCCCCGAGCCCGCCGGAAGGTCGGTGGTGGCGACCTGGCGCAGGCGGCCGCCGGACACCTCGAAGGTCCGGACCTGGTCCGCCCCCAGGTCCACGACGCTGACGACGTCCTCGCCCACCGGTGCCACGTGGTGGGGGTGGCTGCGCTCCTGCCGGTCCGTGACCGGCCCGGAACCGGTCAGCCGCACCGTGTCGAGGAGTGTCGTCGGCACACCGTCCTCGGCGGCCAGGAGGGAGACGACTCCGTCCCCGTAGTTCGCCACCACGACGTGCGCGCCGTCCCCGGTCGGCGCGAAGTGGCACGGGTGGGAGCCGCCGGTCGCGACGTCGGCGACCCGGCGCAGGCGCGGGGCCGCCCCCGGAGCCGCGACGAGCTCCAGGGTGACGAGGCGCCCGCGGTCCACCTCGCTCGCCACGACCAGCAGGTCGCCGTCGGCCGACCACCACAGCCACGTGGGCGCGTCGACCGCGACGTCCGCCACCGAGCCGGACAGCGTGGACCCGCCGTCCCAGCCGTGCAGTGCCACGCGGCCCCCGCCGCCCGTCGGGGCCACGCCGACCGCGACCAGGGCCGCCGCCCCACCTGCCGAACCGCTCATGCCGTCCCACCTGCCGAACCACGTGCCGAACCGCTCATGCCGGAACCCTACGGTCGCCCCCATGACGGCCGATGAGGGTCTGGAGACCGGGGGGTCGTCGCAGCCGGTCGTCCGTTCGTCTGGTTCCTCCCGGTTCTACCTGCTTCGCGACCGTTGTCCGGCTAGCGTTGTCAACGGCAAGCATTCGCAGGGGAGTAGAGGTCGTGGACGTCGACACGTGGGAGATCGGTGCACTCCGGAGCATCGGCGCCATCATGACCCAGGCGGCGACCGCCGCCGACGACCGCATGCTCTACGAGCGCATCGTCGAGAGCGCGGCAGAGGTCGCGCTCTTCCGGGTGGCGGCCCTCAGCCTGGTCCGGGTCGACGGCGACCTCGAGGCCGTCGCCGTCGGCGGTGACGCCGGGGCCCGCGAGGCCGTGCTGGGCCGGGTGACGCCCCGGCACGTCGTGGACGCCGAGTTCGCCGTGGCCGAGGAGTGGGGCGCCCTGCGCTTCGTGCCGCACGACCGCCTGCCGGGGTCCTCGCCCGCGGGGTGGGTGGACTCGACGTGGGACGGCGGCTCCGACGACGACGCCTGGCACCCCAACGACACCCTGTTCGCGCCGTTCTTCACCGCCGCCGGCGACCTCGCCGGGGTCCTCAACGTCGACCTCCCCGTGACGGGGCGCCGTCCTGGGCCGCTGCAGCGGGTGGTGCTCGAGGTCTTCGCCGGCCAGGCCGGGGTGGTGCTCGCGGCGGCCCAGGAGCGGGCCCGGTTGGCCGAGCGGGTCCGGCTCGCCCAGGCGGTGCAGGCCGTCGCCCGCGTCTCGAACGCCGTGCTCGAACCGGGAGAGGTCGTGGGTGCCGTCGCGGAGGCGGTGGGGACGGGCCTCGGGTGCACCCAGCTGTGGGTCCGGACGTTCGGCGACAACCCGGGCGAGGGCCGCACCGCCACCTGGCCGGGACGCTTCCCCCCGACCCCGGCGTCGCTGGTCGACATCGTGGGGCGGGTCGCCCAGGACGCCTGGGCCCTGGGCCGCACGGTGACCGTGGCCGCGAGCGAGGCCGACGCGGACGACCTGGTCAGCCCCGAGGAGCAGGCGCAGGTCATCGACTTCATCAGCCGGATCGGCTCGCACAGCCTGCTGCTCGCCCCGATCGGCGCCGCCTCGCAGTGCCTCGGGTACCTCGTGTGCACGCGCGCCGGGTCCTACCCCACGTGGAGCGACGCTGAGACCGCCGCGGCGCTCGAGATCGGTCGTGACCTCGGGCGCTCGGTGCTGAACTCCCGGCTCTTCGCCCTCGAGCGGCAGCTGGTGCAGAACCTCCGGGCGACCGAGCGGGCACGGGCCACCCTCTTCTCCACCGTCTCGCACGAGCTGAAGAACCCCCTCGCCTCGGTGGTGGGCCACGTCGAGATGCTGCGTGACGACCCCTCCGCCGACGCCGGCTGGTCGCTCGGCGTGATCGAGCGCAACGTGCGCCGGCTGCAGGGGCTGGTCGACGACCTCCTCGTCCTCGGGCGCTTCAGCGACCCGGACCGGCCGCTCGTCCGTGCCCCCGTCGCCGTGCGCCAGCTCGTCGACGACGCGCTGGAGATGTTCACGCCGGCCGCGGCCCGCGGCGGTGTGGGCCTCGTGCACGAGCAGGACGTGGACCTCACCGTCCTCGGCAGCGCCGACGAGCTGTCGCGGGTGCTGGACAACCTCGTCGGCAACGCCGTGAAGTTCAGCCAGGAGGGTGGGCGCGTCACGGTGCGGGCCCACGAGCGCGACGGCCACGCGGTGCTCGAGGTGGTGGACCAGGGCATGGGCATCTCCGAGGAGGACCAGGCCCGCCTGTTCACCGAGTTCTTCCGCTCCACGAACCCCGACGCGCTCTCCGTCCCCGGCACCGGCCTGGGGCTGAGCATCGTCAAGCGCATCGTCTCCCGGCACGGCGGCTCGATCGACGTCCGCTCGACCCCCGGGCGTGGGACGACGTTCACCGTCTCGCTGCCGGTTGCCTGACGACCCGGTGCGTGGTCGGCTGGTTCCCCCGCACTAGTCCGGTGCGTGCGCTGGCAGGATGCTGGCAAGTCCCACCAACCGCCAGAGTCTGGGATGTTCTGGACATCACGGATGAGGAACCAGCAGGGGAGACGAGGGTGGCACAGACGCCGGGCCGGCGGGCGGCCGTCGCCGAGGGTGCCGCCCGTCACGTCCTGCGCTCGGCCGACCTCGTGGAGCGGGGCTGCGTGACCCCCGACGAGGTGCTGGCCCTGCTGGAGCTGCGGCTCTACGGCGGCCACGGCGAGCGGCCGCCGACGACGAGCTCGGTCGAGCTGGGCTGCGCCGTCGCGGTGGAGTGGGGCGTGGGTGCGGTCATCACCCGGCCGGAGCACGCACGGGCTGCAGCCGCGACGCTCGCGCACCGCGGTCCCGCGGTCGTGACGGCGATCGGCCTGGACGAGGCGGACCCCCGTCCGCTGCAGGTGGAGGCGCGCGACCTGATCCGCGAGGGCGCGGACGACCTCGCGGTCATGGCGCTCGCCGACCGCATCGAGGCCGACCTCGCCGGGCTGGTCGAGCAGGTCGAGGACGTGGCGCGCTTCGCCTCCGGTGTCGGGGCCCGCGTCCGCGTCGTGGTGGACACCCACGGGCTGGCGCGGTGCGTCCTGCTCGACGCGTGCGAGAAGCTCGCCCACACGGGCGTCTGGCTGGTGCAGGGCGGGCTGTGGCGGTCCACGCTCCCGAGCTTCAGCGAGGTCAAGGCGATGCGCCAGGTCCTTCCCCGCGACGTCCTGCTCAAGTGGACGGCGCCGATGATGCGGGTCGACACGCTCCTGAGCTGCGTGGCCGCCGGGGTGGACCGGTTCAGCATCGACGACGTGCCCGGCTTCATGGCCCACACGATCGCGCGCGCCGAGCTCGGGGCGCTGTCCTTCCCCGACGCCGTGTGACGGCAGCGCAGAGAGGAGCACCGATGGAGCCAGCGAGCGACGGCACCGTGGAGCACCGGCCGGGTGTGCTCATGGCCGCCGAGATCGCCGAGCAGCCGGCGATCTTCGAGCGGCTGCTGACGGGGGCGGGTGGTGCGGACCGCGGGGCCGTCGCGGCCCGCATCCGTGCTGCCGGGCCGCGGTTCGTCCTCGTCGCCGCGCGCGGCACGAGCGACCACGCCGCGCTCTACCTCAAGTACCTCGTGGAGATCCGGCTCGGCCTGCCCTGCGGCCTCGCGTCCCCGTCGACCATCACGGCGTACGGCGCCCGGCCCGACCTGCGGGACGTCCTGTGGGTCGCGGTGAGCCAGTCCGGCGGGTCGCCCGACCTCGTCGAGTCGACCGCGGCCGCGGGTCGCGCCGGCGCGCTCACGCTGGCGGTCACCAACGCCCCCGACTCACCGCTGGCACGGGCCGCCGCCCTCCAGCTCGACATCGGCGCCGGCGTGGAGCGGGCGGTCGCCGCGACCAAGACCTACACCGCGACCCTGCTCACCCTGTGGCTGCTCGTGGAGTCGCTCGACGACGGCGACGCGCGGGCCGCGGAGGACCTGCCGCGGCTGGCGGCGGAGGTCGTCGCCGAGCCGGCCGCCGACGAGGTCGCCGCGCGGTTCCGCTTCGTCGACAAGGTCGTCGTGACCGGCCGCGGCTACGCCTACCCCACGGCCCGCGAGGCGGCCCTCAAGCTCATGGAGACCTCCTACCTCGCCGCCCACGCGTTCTCCGGCGCCGACCTGCTCCACGGTCCCCTCGCGATGGTGGACGAGGACCGCCCGGTCGTGGCGGTGACCCCGCACGGTACGGCCGGGGCCGCGATGCAGCCCGTGCTTGCCCGGCTCGCCGACCGCGGCGCCGACGTCACCCTCGTCGGCGACGGCTCGCTCGGGCCGGCGAGCGTCGTCGTGCCCGTGCCGCGGGTGCGCGAGGACCTCAGCCCGCTGCTGGAGATCATCCCGCTGCAGCGGGTCGCCCACGCGATGGCCGTAGCCCGCCACCACGACCCCGACGCCCCGCGCGGCTTGTCGAAGGTCACCCGCACCACCTGAGGTCAGGCCGGTGCGGAACAGCCCGCCGGGTTAGGTTGGGCGGGTGCCCACCCCGACCGCCGAGGAGCCCGCGTGCGCGTGACCGTGATGGGCGCGGGCGGGTACATCGGCAGCCGGCTCGTCCCCGCGCTGCTCGCGGACGGCCACGAGGTCACCGCCACGTTCACCGACCCGGCCCGGGCGCGGCGGTTCCCCTGGGCCGGTGCCGTGCGCGTGGCCGGGCTCGACGTCGCCGACCGCGCCGCGGCCCGGGACGCCGTCGCCGGGTCGGACGCGCTGGTCTACCTCGTGCACGGCCTGGCCGGCCCGGACTTCACCACCGCCGACCGCGAGGGCGCCTACAACGCGGCGCACGCCGCGGTGCGGGCCCGTGTGGGCCGCATCGTCTACCTCGGCGGCCTGGTCCCGGACGTCCCGGAGGGTGACCTGTCACCCCACCTGCGCTCGCGGCTCGAGGTCGAGCAGGTCTTCGGTGACAGCGGGGTGCCGACGTGGGCCCTGCGCGCCGCGATGGTCGTGGGAGCGGGGTCGACGTCGTTCGAGATCATGCGCCAGCTGAGCCGCCGGCTGCCGGTGCAGGTCGTGCCGTCGTGGATGCGCAGCGCCGTCGAGCCGGTCGCCGCGAGCGACGTCGTGGCTGCGCTCGCGGGCGCGCTGACCGCGACCGGGGCCGGCCGCACCTACGACGTGGGCAGCGGTGAGCGCATGTCGTATGCCGCGTTGCTGCGCCTCTACGCGCGGCTGGCAGGGGGGCGCGCGCTCCAGGTGCCGGCCCTGCTCCCCACGGCGTTCGTCGCGCGCGTCGCCCCGCTGTTCACGGACGTCCCGGCCTCGACCGTCCGGTCGCTGGTGGCGAGCCTGCGCCACGACATGGTCTGCCGTGACGAGGACTACGTGCAGGACCTCCTGGGACCCGGCTCGCGACCGCTGCCGGTGGCCGACGCCATTGCCAGGGCGCTGGCGGCCCCGAACTTGTCCGGTTCCGGCGCGAGCGGTGCCGGGGCGGTCGACCCGCTGGGGCCGCTGCCCACCGACCCGGCGTGGGCCAGGCCGCCCGGTCGGGCGCCGGCCTAGGAGCCCGCCAGGTGCCGGTCGAGCTGCCGGGCGAACCCGGCGCCCATCGCGACGAGCACTGCCTGCATCGACGTCGTGACCGCCGGGCGGGCCAGCCGCGGGAACGGCAGGTCGACCTCGACGGCCAGGTCGATCGCCAGCCGCGTGCCCTGGCCGGCCGTGGTGAGCGTGTACGTGCCGTTGACGCCGGCGCGCTCGTGGCCGTCGGGCTCGTGGGTGAACTCGATCCGCTCGGGCTCGGTGAACTCCATCCGCTCGGTGAACGCGAGCCCGATGTCCTTGCCGAGGACCTCGATCGGCGCCAGGCGCCAGCGCCACAGGTCGCCCGCGCCCTCGATGCCGCGCACCATCGGCGTGAGGCGGGCGACGGCCGAGGGGTCGGACAGCACCTCCCAGACCTGCTGGCGGGTGTAGGGCACGACCGCCTTGGACATCTTGCGCGCGTCGAAGCTCGTCATCGTCCCGCCCTCGGGTTGCGCCGGGCGATGGCGGCCGTGAGGACGGTCGCGAACCCGCACCACGCGGCATACGCGCCGATGCCGGCGGCCTTGCCCTTTCCGGTGGTGCCGACCCGCCGCGCCAGGTCCGCGCTGCTCGCGGCGAGGGCGGCGGCGCCGGCCGTGGCCAGGCCCAGCCGGTGCGCGCGGAAGAACAGGCCGGACCACCCCGCGTTGAGGACCATGTTGGCGGCCAGGGCGCGCTCCAGGTCCTGGGCGGCCGCGGTGTCGCCACGCTCGGCCAGCTCGGAGCTGGCACGCGCCGTGACGACGGCCGTCGTCGCGTAGAGGGCGGTCCAGACCACGGGGAACGCCCCGGGCGGCGGCTGCCAGGACGGCTTGTCGAGCCGGCGGTACCACCGCGACGTGGGGTCGGTGAGCAGCGACCCCACCACGGCGGCGGCGCCGACCACGGCGGAGGTGCGCGCCAGCGTGCGGCTCCACCGGTGCGGGTCCACGTCGGCGACGGCGTCCAGGACCGCCTCGTCGAACCCGGTGCGCCCGCCCGGGGGCGGGCCGAGGACCTCGAGGATGTCGTCCTCGCGGCACACCGCCTCGTGCACGAGGCTGCCGACGAGGGGCCGCGCGATGCCGGCGGGGATCGGCGTCACCACGTCGACCCACAGCCCGGCCAGCCGGGGGGTGAGGACCGGCACGCTCACGACGTGCCGCGGCCGCAGGCCCACCACCGAGGCGTACCGCTGCATCATCTCGGCATACGTCATGACCTCCGGGCCGCCGAGGTCGAAGGTGCGGTTGGTGCCCTCGGGCAGGTCCACCGCCCCGGCGAGGTAGTGCACGACGTCGGCCACGGCGATCGGCTGGATCCGGTTGCCGACCCACTTGGGGGCGACCATCGCCGGGAGCCGCTCGGTGAGGTGGCGCAGCATGTCGAACGACGCCGACCCGTTCCCGAGCACGACACCCGCCTGCAGGACGACGGCCGGCACCGGCCCGCGCAGGAACGTCTCGCCGACCTCGACCCGCGAGGCGAGGTGGTCGGACAGCTCGCCCTCCGGGTGCAGCCCGCCGAGGTAGACGACGCGTCCCACGCCCGCCTCGCCGGCGGCCTCGGCGAAGGTCCGCGCCATCGACCGGTCGCGCTCGATGAACGAGCCACCGCCGTCCATCGAGTGCAGCAGGTAGTACGCGACCTCGACCCCCTCGAGCGCCCGCCGCACGTCCTCGACGCGGGAGGCGTCGCCCTCGGCGACCTCCACCCGGTCGGCCCAGTCCCGGCCGGCGAGTCCCTTGCGCGAGCGGGTCAGCACGCGCACGTGGTGGCCGCGGTCGAGCAGCACGGGCACGAGCTGCCCGCCGATGTAGCCGGTGGCTCCGGTGACGAGGACGGTGGTCATGGGGCTCCTGTCCCGAGGACGTGGGGGAGCAGGAAGAGCATCCCCAGCGACCAGGTGAGGTGGGTGATCATCGGGCCCAGCACCCCGCCGGTGACCCGGCGCTGGAGGGCCACGATCAGGCCGAGCGCGGCCGCGGCGAGGACGAGCAGGGGTATGCCGGCGCCGACCGTGGTCAGCGCGTAGACGACCGTGGTGACGAGGACGGCGTGCTTGCGGCCGACCGCGGCGTAGAGGGCGCCGCGGAAGTAGAGCTCCTCGGCGATGCCGTTGACCGCCGTGATGACCGCGACGAGGGCGAGCGAGCCGAGCCGGGCGTGGTCGAGCAGCTGGTTGACCGGGTCGCGCAGGAACGGGATGCGGGCCACGAGGAGGCCGCCGGCCAGGAAGACGCCGAGCAGCAGGGCGCCCAGGGCGAGGGACTGCACGACCGGCCTGGCGTCGTACCCCCCCGCGCGGGTGCGGGCGTGCCCGAGGTGGAGCGGTCCGGACAGCAGGGCCCCGACCGCCCAGACGACGGCGAGGCCGAACGACGCCGGGTAGAACAGCACGTTGCCGGGCTCGATCCGCAGGGCGAGCGCCAGCACCACCGTCCCGACGACGAGCGTGACCACGGCGACGACCCGCCGCCGGTGGAACGCGGCATCGGTCTCGGTGTGGTCGCGGGGCACGGGCTGGACGAGCGCGGCCCGGACGAACGCGCGGATCTCCGCCACCGGGTTGATCACGACGTCACGACCGGGTGGCCTCGTAGCGGCGCAGGGCCTCGAGCCGCTCCTCCGCGTGGTCGACGATGCGCTCGGGGTAGCCGTGCTCGTAGCCGTCGGCGGCCTTCCACGGCTCGTGCACCGCCTTGCCGGGCAGGTGCGCGAGCTCGGGGACGTAGCGGCGGACGTAGTCGCCGTCGGGGTCGTACCGCTGGCCCTGGGTGACCGGGTTGAACACCCGGAAGTAGGGGGAGGCGTCGGTGCCCGTGCCGGCGACCCACTGCCAGCCGTGGTTGTTCGAGGCGATGTCGCCGTCGATGAGGTGGTCGAGGAAGTGCCGGGCCCCCACCGGCCACCACACGTGCAGGTCCTTGGTGAGGAAGCTGGCCGTCACCATCCGCATCCGGTTGTGCATCCAGCCCTCGGTGAGCAGCTGGCGCATCGCGGCGTCGACGACCGGGTAGCCGGTGCGCCCCTCCCGCCACGCGTCGACGAGGTCCTCGTGCGACTCGTACGTCATGCCCTTCAGGGCGGGGCGCAGGTCCACCCAGGCCGACGTCGGGTGCCGCCACAGGACGTCGGCGTAGAACTCGCGCCAGCACAGCTCGGTGCGGTAGGTCTCGGCGCCCTTGCCGCGTCGTCCAGCCAGGTCCTTGAGCATCGTCCGGGGGTGGATGGCGCCGATCTTGAGGTAGGCCGACATCCGGGAGACGCCGGGCAGGTCGGCCCGGTCGCGGCGGTCGCCGTAGTCGGCGAGCCCGTCGTCGAGGAAGTCGTGCCACCGGCGCAGGGCCGCCTGCTCCCCGGCGTCGGGCAGCTCGGGCAGGTCCTTGCCGCGCAGCGCCGCCCGGACCTCCTTCCACGCGTCGTCGTCGGACGCGACCCGGGACAGGGTGAGCCCGCGCGGCTCGGTCGCGGGGTCGGGCCAGCCGTGGTCGCGCCAGGCCTTGGAGAACGGCGTGAAGACCTTGTACTCCGTGCCGCTGCCGTTGACGACCGAACCCGGCCCCACGGCATACGGCGTGCCGGTCTCGACCCAGCCGACCCCTGCCTTCTCCAGCTTCTCGCGCACCGCCTCGTCGCGTCGCCGCCCGGCGGGGGTCGTCTCGCGCGACACGTGCACCGAGCCGGCGCCGGTCTCCCTCGCCACGCGCGGGACCACGGTCCGCGGGTTGCCGCGCAGCAGGCAGAGCCGGCCGTCGTACGCCTCGTTCGCCGCCTCGAGCGTGGCGGCCAACCAGGCCCGGCGGGCGTCGCCGGCCCCCTTCCACAGCTTCGGGTCCAGCACGTAGAGGACGAGCACCGAGGAGTCCCCGGCGGCCTCGGCGGCTGCCCCCAGCGCGGGCAGGTCGCCGCGGCGCAGGTCCCTGCGCAACCAGAGGATCGAGCCGGCCCGTGCCATGCCGTCCACCCTAGGTGGGCACACCGGACCCCGCATTACTCGCGAGTCACCGTCCCGGGGTGGCAGGCTCGGGCGGTGACCCACGCCCCCGGGCGGACGGGTCGCGTCGTCCGTCACCTGCACCTGGGAGGCCCGCCCGATGTTCTCGCGCATCGCCATCGTCAACCGCGGCGAGGCCGCCATGCGTCTCATCCACGCGGTGCGCGACCTCAACGCCCAGGCGGGCGAGGGCGGCCACCGGATCGCGACCGTGGCGCTGCACACCGAGGGCGAGAAGCGGGCGATGTTCGTGCGCGAGGCCGACTCCGCGTACGACCTCGGCCCGGCCGCGAACCGGCCCTACCTCGACTACGCCGTGCTCGAGCGGGCGCTGCTCGAGACCGGCGCCGACGCGGCCTGGGTCGGCTGGGGCTTCGTCGCGGAGCACCCCGACTTCGCCGCGCTGTGCGAGCGGATCGGCGTGACCTTCATCGGCCCGAGCCCGGAGGCGATGCGCAAGCTCGGCGACAAGATCGGCTCCAAGCTCATCGCCGAGGAGGTCGGGGTCCCGGTCGCGCCGTGGAGCCGCGGGGGCGTCGACACCCTCGAGGACGCCAAGGCCGCAGCCGCGCGCATCGGCTACCCCCTCATGCTCAAGGCGACCGCGGGCGGTGGCGGGCGCGGCATCCGCCGGGTCGACTCCGACGCCGACCTCACCGACGCCTACGAGCGCACCCGCGACGAGGCGCAGCGCGCGTTCGGTTCCGGGGTCGTCTTCCTCGAGAAGCTGGTCACCGGCGCGCGCCACGTCGAGGTCCAGGTCATCGCCGACGGGCAGGGCACGGCGTGGGCGCTCGGGGTCCGCGACTGCTCGGTGCAGCGTCGCAACCAGAAGGTCATCGAGGAGTCCTCCTCGCCCGTCCTCGGCCCCGAGCAGGTGGCGGAGGTCAAGGCCGCCGCCGAGCGGCTCGCCATCGCCGTCGGGTATGCCGGTGCCGGCACCGTCGAGTTCCTCTACCACCCGGGTGAGAAGTTCTTCGCGTTCCTCGAGGTCAACACCCGGCTCCAGGTGGAGCACCCCATCACCGAGGCCACGACCGACACCGACCTGGTCAAGCTGCAGATCCACGTCGCGTCCGGCGGCCGGCTCGAGGGGGAGCGCCCGGTCGAGGTCGGGCACGCCGTCGAGGCCCGGCTCAACGCCGAGGACCCCGACCGCGACTTCGCCCCCTCGCCGGGCCGCATCGCGCTGCTCACCCTGCCGGCGGGTCCCGGCATCCGCGTGGACACCGGTGTGGGAGAAGGGGACTCGATCCCCGCCGACTTCGACTCGATGATCGCCAAGATCATCGCGGTCGGCGCCGACCGTGACGAGGCCCTGGCCCGGCTGCGGCGGGCGATGGCCGAGACCACCGTCGTCATCGAGGGCGGCGCCACCAACAAGTCGTTCATCCTCGACCTGCTCGACCAGCCCGAGGTCGTCGACGGCACGGCCGACACCGGCTGGATCGACCGCGTCCGCGCCGAGGGCCGGCTGGTCTCCCACCGGCACTCCGGCATCGCGCTGGTGGCCGCCGGCATCGAGGCGTACGAGGACGAGGAGGGCGTCGAGCGCACCCGCCTGCTCGAGACCGCGCGCGGCGGCCGCCCGCAGGTGCAGCACCGCACCGGCCGGGCCATCGACCTCAAGCTGCGCGGCACGGCGTACAAGGTCACGGTCTGGCGCACCGGGCCGCACCGCTTCCGCGTCACCGTCGCGGGCCCCGCCGGCGAGCAGACCGTCACGGCCGACCTCGACCGGCTCGACGAGTACACCAGCCGGATCACCGTCGGCGGCCGCCTGCACCGGCTCACCACCGCCACGCACGGCCCGGTCCAGCTCGTCGAGGTGGACGGCGTCACCCACCGGGTCAGCCGCGACGAGGGCGGCGTCCTGCGCTCGCCCGCGCCCGCGCTCGTGGTCGCCACGCCGGTGCCGGTGGGGTCCGAAGTGGCCCAGGGCGCCCCGGTGCTGGTGCTCGAGTCGATGAAGATGGAGACCGTCCTGCCCGCGCCGTTCGCCGCGCGCGTCAAGGAGCTGCTCGTCTCCTCCGGAAGCCAGGTCGAGACCGGGGCGCCGCTCGTGCGCCTCGAGCCCGTCGACGACGGGGCCGAGGCCGCCGCCGCGCCGGCGGCGGATCAGGCGGTCGACCTCGACCTGCCCGACGGCGACGGCTCCGACGGCGACCCGCACGTCGCCGCCCGCCGCACCCGCGCCGACCTGTGCGCGATGCTGCTGGGCTACGACGTCGACCCGCGCGGCGACGCGCTCGCGGCATACCTCGCCGCCCGCGACCAGCTCACCGCCCGGGGCGAGTCCCAGGTCGGCCGGGAGGTCGCGGTGCTGGAGGTCCTCGCGGACTTCGCCGAGCTGAGCCGCAACCGGCCGGCCGGCCAGGACGAGCACGTCGAGCACCGGGTGCACAGCCCGCGCGAGCACTTCCACACCTACCTGCAGAGCCTCGACGTCGAGCGGGGGGCGCTGCCGGAGCACTTCCGGCACAAGCTGTCGCAGGTCCTGCGGCACTACGCCGTCGACGGCCTCGACCGCACACCCGAGCTGGAGGAGGCCGTCTTCCGCGTCTTCCTCGCCCAGCAGCGCTCGGCCCCCGAGGTGGCGCTCGGCACCGCGCTGCTGCAGCGCTGGATCGCCGAGCCGTGCCCCGAGCCGCCCCTCGACGCCGCCGCCCGCGAGGTGCTCGACCGGCTCGTCGTCGCGACGCAGCTGCGCTTCCCGGTCATCGGCGACCTCGCGCGCAGCGTGCGCTTCCGCTGGTTCGACCAGCCGCTCGTCGACGCCGACCGGGCCAGCGTGCTCGGCGGGGTCGCCGACGAGGTCGCCGCGCTCGAGGCCATGCCCGAGGGCCCGGAGCGGGCGAAGCGGATGGACGAGCTCGCCGCCATCCCCGAGCAGATCGTGCAGTTCCTCTCCGACCGGCTCGAGCGCGGGATCCCGCGCCGCGAGCCGATGCTCGCCGTGCTGGTCAAGCGGCACTACCGCGAGCACGACCTCAGCGGCCCGCGCGAGGTCGAGGTCGGCGAGCGGCCGTATGCCGTGGCCGACTACGCCCTCGACGGCCGGCCGACGCGCCTGGTCTCGACCGTGGGCCGGGTCGACGAGCTCGCGTCGGGGAGCTCCCTCGTCGAGGGCGTCGCGGCGCAGCTCGCCGAGCGCGCGGCCGGGCACGAGGGGGTCGTCGACCTCTACCTCGCCTGGCCGGACGAGCCCGAGTCGCCCGAGGACGCGTCGGCCCGGCTGGCCGCGGCGCTGACCGGGCTGCCGTTCGCCCGCGAGGTGCGACGCGTCGCCGTCGCAGTCTGCCCCGGCAGCGGGCGCCCGGTCGGGTACTTCAGCTTCCGTCCCGAGGACGGGACGATGGTCGAGGACCGGCTGGTGCGCGGGGTGCACCCCATGGTGGGCCGCCGGCTCAACCTGTGGCGGTTGCGCGACTTCGAGGTCACGCGGCTCGAGGCGCCCGCCGACGTCCTGCTCTACGAGTGCGTCGCCCCGGGCAACTCCGACGACCGGCGGCTCGTGGCGCTGGCGCAGGTGCGCCAGCTGGCCGTCGTGCGCGACGAGCAGGGACGGGTCACGGCCCTGCCGCACGCGGAGCGCGCCATCGCCAACTGCCTGGAGGCGATCCGCCGCGCCCGGTCCGCCCGCGGCGCGGCCGGTGCCCGCCTCGACATGAACCACGTGTGGGTGCACATCTGGCCGCCGGTCGAGGCCGACCTCGACCAGCTCACCGCCCTGCAGGCGAAGATCTCGCCGCTCACCGCCGGAGCCGGGATCGAGGAGGTCCTCGTCCAGGGCCGCATCGCCACGCCGGACGGCGCCAGCGCACCCCTGGCCGCGCGGTTCCACTACCAGCCCGGCTCCGGGGTCGTGACCTCCGTCGAGGAGCCGCCGACCGAGCGGCTCAAGCCGCTCGACGACTACGCGCAGAAGGTCGTCCGCGCCCGCCGCCGCGGCGTCGTGTACCCGTACGAGCTGCAGGCCATGATCGCGGGCCCGGGTGGCACCGCCACCGAGTACGACCTCGACGACCTGGGCTCGCTGGTCCCGGTCGACCGGCCCTACGGCCTCAACAAGGCCGGCATCATCGCCGGGGTCATCACGACGCCCACCGAGCGCTACCCCGAGGGCGTCACGCGTGTCCTGCTCTGCGGTGACCCGCTCAAGGCGCTCGGGGCCGTCTCCGAGGCGGAGTGCACGCGCGTCATCGCCGCGCTCGACCTCGCCCAGGAGATGGGGGTGCCGGTGGAGTGGTTCGCCCTGTCGGCCGGTGCGCGCATCTCGATGGACTCCGGCACGGAGAACATGGACTGGGTCGCCCGGGCGCTCAAGCGGATCGTGGAGTTCACCCAGGACGGCGGCGAGATCAACATCGTCGTGGCCGGCATCAACGTGGGCGCCCAGCCGTACTGGAACGCCGAGGCCACGATGCTCATGCACACCAAGGGCATCCTGGTCATGACGCCGGACAGCGCGATGGTGCTCACCGGCAAGCAGTCGCTCGACTTCTCCGGCGGCGTCAGCGCGGAGGACAACCACGGCATCGGCGGGTACGACCGCGTCATGGGCCCCAACGGGCAGGCGCAGTACTGGGCCCCCGACCTCGCCGGAGCCCGCGACATCCTGCTGGCGCACTACGACCACACGTACGTCCACCCGGGCGAGGACGGCCCCCGTCGGGCGAGGACGTCCGACCCGGTCGACCGCGACGTCACCGCCTTCCCGCACGAGCTGCCGGACTCCGGGTTCACGACGATCGGCGACATCTTCTCGGCGGCGACCAACCCCGACCGCAAGAAGGCGTTCGACATCCGCACGCTCATGGCGGCCGTGGCCGACCAGGACCACCCGACCCTCGAGCGCTGGGCCGGCATGGCCGACGCCGAGACCTCGGTGGTCCAGGACGCCCACCTCGGCGGGATCCCCGTGTGCCTCATCGGGATCGAGTCCAAGAACGTCGCCCGCCGCGGCTTCCCGCCCACCGACGGCCCCGACACGTACACCGCGGGCACGCTGTTCCCGCGGTCGTCCAAGAAGACGGCGCGCGCGATCAACGCGGCGTCGGGCAACCGCCCGGTCGTCGTGCTGGCCAACCTGTCCGGCTTCGACGGGTCGCCCGAGTCGATGCGCCAGCTGCAGCTCGAGTACGGCGCCGAGATCGGCCGGGCCATCGTCAACTTCGACGGGCCGATCGTGTTCTGCGTCGTCAGCCGCTACCACGGTGGCGCGTTCGTGGTGTTCTCCAAGGCGCTCAACCCGCGGATGACCGTGCTCGCGGTCGAGGGCTCGTTCGCCTCCGTCATCGGCGGCGCGCCCGCGGCCGCCGTGGTGTTCTCGCGCGACGTCGACGCCCGGACCGCGGCGGACCCGCGGGTCACCGAGCTGGAGGCAGCCGTCAACGCCGCCACGGGGGCGCGCCGGGCCGAGCTGGCGACCGAGCTGGCCGAGGTCCGCGCGTCGGTGCGCTCGGAGAAGCTCGGGCAGGTCGCGTCCGAGTTCGACTCGGTGCACAGCATCCACCGCGCGGTCCAGGTCGGGTCGGTGGACGCGGTCATCACGGCCTCCGAGCTGCGTCCGCGGATCATCGCCGCGGTCGAGGCCGGCCTCAAGGGCTGAGAGCGGTGTCGGGGCGGGGCCGCTGCGGCGGTCCCGCCCCTGCTGTGCCCGCGGGCGGGCGGGCATGACCGCGCCGAGGCTGGGTATCGGGAGGTGGAAGCTTCCCCACCCGAAGGAGACGTGATGAGCGAGCAGGACCGCGACCTGGCCCAGATGCAGGACGACCAGCACGCCCGGCACCGCCGGACCCAGGCGGTGATCCAGGAGGTCATCGACACCGTGGGCCGCGACGCCCCCGGCAAGGAGGTCGGTGCCGTCCGCACGACGCTGGTGCAGGCGCTCGCCGAGCAGGGCGTGGTGGACCAGCCGGCGCGGTGGGTCGACGCCGTCGCCACCGAGCTCGTGGCCGGCAACCGGTACGTCGAGGACCCCGCCGAGCCGGGCCAGTTCGACGACGGCCGCGCCGGCGGGGACGACCCCCGCTGACCTGACGGCGGACCGCGCGCGGCCGTGGCAGGGTGGGGCCGTGCGCCGGAGCCCGTCCCCGTGACCACCGCCGGCCTGCTGCTGGCCGCGGGCGGGGGGCGGCGGATGGGCGGAGCCAAGGCCCTGCTGCGCGAGCCCTCCGGGCGCCGGTTCGTCGAGCGCGGCCTCGCCGTCCTGCGCGAGGGCGGCTGCAGCCCCGTGCTCGTCGTCGTCGGCGCGCAGGCGCAGGAGGTGCGCCGGTATGCCGGTGCCGCCGACCTCGTCGTCGAGGCGCCCGACTGGGCCACGGGGCAGGCCGCGTCGCTGCGCGCCGGCCTCACCGCGGTGCGGGAGACCGGCGCGCAGGCCGTCTGCCTGCTCCTGGTGGACCTGCCCGACGTCGACGCCGAGGTCGTCCGCCGGGTCACCACCGCGGTCGCCGCTGCGGCGACCGCGGCGGGGGGTGACGGGCGCCGTGCCCTCGGCCGCGCGGCATACAGTGGTCCCCCCGGCCACCCCGTCGTGATCGGGCGCGACCACTGGGAGGGGGTCCTGGGGAGCCTGCGGGGCGACGTCGGGGCCCGGGACTACCTCGCCACGCACGACCACCTTGTGGTCGAGTGCGGCGACCTCGCCACGGGGCGCGACACGGACACGCCCGCCGACCTCGCCTGACCGACCGCCCGTCGCGCGGGTTCCGTCGTGGGGGTTCCTTCCGGGCTGGGCATTTGTGATGCTGAGCCCATGGAGCCACGGGAGGCCTTCGCGACGACGGGGGACCTCCGCGACGGTCTCGCCTCCACCGGGTACCTCGCCGACGACGCCCTCACCACGGTCACCTGGCTCGCCCTGCGCCTCCAGCGCCCGCTGCTGCTGGAGGGCGAGCCCGGCACCGGCAAGACGGCCCTCGCCGAGGCGGTCGCCGGGGCGCTGGACCTGCCGCTGATCCGGCTGCAGTGCTACGAGGGCATCGACGCGAGCCAGGCCCTCTACGACTGGGACTTCCCGCGCCAGATCCTGCACCTGCGCGCGGTCGAGGCCGTGGCGGCCGACGCGGCCGGCGACGTCCGCGCGGTGGAGGAGCAGCTGTTCGACCAGCGGTTCCTGCTCGACCGCCCGGTGCTGCGCGCCCTGCGGGACGCGCCCGCCGTCCTGCTCGTCGACGAGGTGGACCGCGCCGACGACGAGTTCGAGGCGTTCCTGCTTGAGGTGCTCTCGACGTGGCAGGTCACGATCCCCGAGCTCGGCACGGTGACCGCCGCGACGCCACCCGTCGTCGTCCTCACCTCGAACCGCACCCGCGAGCTGCACGACGCCCTCAAGCGTCGCTGCCTCTACCACTGGATCGACCACCCGGGCCTGGAGCGCGAGCTCGAGATCGTGCGCAGCCGCGCACCCGAGGTGTCGGAAACCCTTGCGGCACAGGTCGTCTCGGCCGTCCACCGGATGCGCGACGACGGCGGCCTCGTCAAGCCACCGGGAGTCGCCGAGACCCTCGACTGGGCGCGCGCCCTGCAGGAGCTCGGCGCCCGCGACCTCGACCTCGAGACCGCGGCGGTCAGCCTCGGCGCCGCCGTGAAGTACCGCGAGGACGCCGAGCGCGTCCGCGCCGCCCTCGACCGGATCCTGTCGCGATGAGCGTGACGACCGAGGCGGCCGTCCCCGTGGGGGGCGACCACGCACCGGACGCGATCCTGCTCGGCTTCGCCCGCGCGCTGCGCGCCGCCGGCGTCGCCGTGACGGCCGACCGCGAGCGCACGTACCTGCAGGCCGTCGCCGAGGTCGGCGCCGGATCGGAGCGCGGCGTCTACGTGGCGGGCCGGGCGACCCTGTGCGGATCACCGGCGGACCTCGAGCGCTACGACCAGGTGTATGCCGCGTGGTTCGGCCTCGAGCGCGCGCGGAGCCGGCCGCGGCAGGCCCAGCCTGCGACGGTGCCGCAGGCCTCGCTCGACGCGGTGGACGCCGGGACCGGCGCGGCCGCCGAGGACGACGTCCTGCGCGCGACCGCCAGCGACACCGAGGTGCTGCGCCACCGGGACGTCGCGGCCCTCAGCCCCGCCGAGCGCGCCCGGCTCTCCGACCTGTTCGCCCACCTGCGGCCGCGGGCGCCCCGCCGCAGGGCGCACCGCTGGACCGCCGCGCCGCGCGGCTCCGTCGACGCCCACCGCACCCTGCGGGACCAGCTGCGCCGCATGGGGGAGCCGGGCCCGATCGCCTGGCGCCGACGCGGCACCCGGCCGCGTCGCGTCGTGCTGCTCGTCGACGTCTCGGGGTCGATGAGCGGCTACGCCGACTCGCTGCTGCGGCTCGCCCACGCGTACGCCACCTCCGGCCTGCCCGTGGAGGTGTTCACGCTCGGCACCCGCCTCACCCACGTCACGCGCGCCCTGCGCCAGCGCGACGCCGACCGTGCCCTCGCGTCCTGCGGGGACGTCGTGCCCGACTGGGCCGGTGGCACCCGGCTGGCCGAGGGGGTGGGCGCGTTCCTCGACCGCTGGGGCCGGCGGGGGATGGCCCGCGGGGCGGTCGTCGTGCTGTTCAGCGACGGCTGGGAGCGGTCGGACCCGGCCGCCCTCGGCGAGCAGATGCGCCGGCTGCGGGCCCTCGCACACCGGGTCGTGTGGGTCAACCCGCACAGGGGCAAGGCCGGCTACCAGCCGGTGCAGCAGGGGGTGGTCGCGGCGCTGCCGCACGTCGACGACTTCGTGGCAGGCCACTCGATGGCGACCTTCGAGGAGCTCGTGGAGGTGGTGGCGCGTGCGTGACGTGATGGGCGAGCTGCTGCAGTGGTGGCGGGCGGGCGCGACCGTGGGGGTCGGCACGGTCGTCGGCACGTGGCGCTCGGCCCCGCGCCAGCCCGGTGCGGCGATGCTCGTCGGCCCGGGCGGCGAGGCGGTGGGCTCGGTGTCCGGCGGGTGCGTCGAGGGCGCCGTCTACGAGCTGGCGCAGTCGGTGGTCGCCGACGGCGTGCCGCAGCTGCAGCGCTACGGCGTGAGCGACGACGACGCGTATGCCGTGGGCCTCACCTGCGGGGGCATCCTCGACGTGTTCGTCGAGGCGGTCGACCGCACCACCTTCCCCCAGCTCGAGGAGGTCGCGGCCGACGTCGAGGCGGGCCGCCCGGTCGCGGTGGCCACCGTCATCGAGCACCCGGACCCGTCGCGCGTCGGGCGCCGGCTGGTCGTGCGGCCGGAGGGCGAGTTCTCCGAGGGCACCCGGCCCGCGGTCGAGGGCTCGCTCGGCAGCGCTCGCGCCGACGACGCCGTCGCCGACGACGCCAGGGGGCTGCTCGCGTCCGGCCGGACGGAGACGCTCACTTACGGCCCCGACGGCGAGCGCCGTGGTGAGGGCATGCGGGTGTTCGTCGCGTCGTACGCGCCCCGCCCGCGGATGCTCGTCTTCGGCGCCATCGACTTCGCCGCTGCCGTCGCGCGCCAGGGACACTTCCTCGGCTACCGGGTCACCGTCTGCGACGCGCGGCCGGTCTTCGCGACTCGGTCACGGTTCCCCGACGCGGACGAGGTCGTGGTCCAGTGGCCGCACCGCTACCTCGAGGCCGAGCGCGACGCCGGACGGGTCGACGGCAGGACCGTGGTCTGCGTGCTGACCCACGACCCCAAGTTCGACGTCCCCGTCCTCGAGATCGCGCTCCGGCTGCCGGAGGTCGGCTTCGTCGGGGCCATGGGCTCGCGGCGTACCCACGAGGACCGCCTTGAGCGCCTGCGCGAGGCGGGGCTGTCCGAGGACGAGCTCGCGCGCCTGTCCAGCCCCATCGGCCTCGACCTCGGCGCGCGCACGCCCGAGGAGACCGCCGTCAGCATCGCGGCCGAGATCGTGGCGCTGCGCTGGGGCGGCCGCGGCGAGCGGCTCGCCCACCGCGAGGGACCCATCCACCACCACGGCGCCGAGCTGGCCCCCGAGCCGGCCCACGCGCTTCCCCCGGGGCTCGGGGAAGGAGAGCCCCACCCGACGAACCATCCGCAGTGATGGTTGTGGACCGCGGCCCGCTCGGGTGAGGATCCGAGGAGCCGGGGTCGTGCAGGGCGCACCCGCGCAGCGTTTTCGAACACAGAGAGGTGATCGAATGACCCGCATCAACGTGACGGTCGACGGCGTCGACTACTCCGACGAGGTCGAGCCGCGAACGCTCCTCGTCCACTACCTGCGAGAGACGCTCGGCAAGACCGGCACGGTCGTGGGCTGCGACACCAGCAACTGCGGTGCCTGCACGGTCCACCTCGACGGGCACAGCGTGAAGTCGTGCAACGTCCTCGCGGTCCAGGCCGACGGGCACGAGGTCACCACCATCGAGGGCATCGCGAGCGGGGGCGAGCTGCACCCGGTGCAGAAGGCCTTCCACGAGTGCCACGCGCTCCAGTGCGGGTACTGCACGCCCGGCATGATCATGCAGGCCATCGACGTCCTGAACGACAACCCGAACCCCTCCGAGGAGGAGATCCGGGTCGGCCTCGAGGGCAACCTGTGCCGCTGCACCGGCTACCACAACATCGTCAAGGCCGTGCAGCAGGCGGCCGGCCAGGGCGCCACCGCGGGAGCACAGTCGTGACCGCCGTCGACGACCGCCCCGACACGGCGGCGGGCGAGGTCGGCAGGGCGCGGCTGCGCAAGGAGGACCAACGCCTCATCACCGGCCGCACCCGCTGGACCGACAACCTCCAGCTGCCGGGCATGCTGCACATCGCGATGGTCCGCAGCCCCGTCGCCCACGCGACCATCGCGGGCATCGACACCGAGGCCGCCCGCCAGGCGCCCGGTGTCGTGGCCGTCCTCACCGGCGCCGACGTGCGCGACGGCCAGGGCGCCGTCGCCAACGCGTGGCCGATCACCACCGACCAGAAGACGCCCGCCCACCTGCCGTTCGCCATCGACCGAGTCGCCTGCGCCGGCGAGATCGTCGCCGCCGTCGTGGCCCGGACCGCGGCCGCAGCCCGCGACGCCGCGGAGCTCGTGGACGTCGACTACGACGAGCTCCCCGCGGTGCTCGACGCCAAGGAGGCGGTCAGCGACGCCGTCCTGGCCCACCCCGACCTGGGCACCAACACCTCCGCGGTGTGGACGCTCGACTCGGCGCAGGGCGGCACCGGCGGCGACGTCGACGAGGCGATCGAGAAGGCGCGCGCCGACGGCATCGTCATCGAGCGCGAGTACCGCCAGCAGCGCCTCATCCCCTCCTTCATGGAGCCCCGCTCGACCGTGGTCGACCCGACGGGGGAGCAGGTGACCGTGTGGACCTCGACGCAGGTGCCGCACATCCTGCGCTTCCTCATCGCCGCCACGACGGGTATGCCGGAGTCGAAGGTCCGCGTCATCGCCCCCGACGTGGGCGGCGGCTTCGGCGGCAAGCTGCAGACCACGGCCGAGGAGTTCGTGACCCTCGCCGTGGCCCGCCACGTCGGCAAGCCGGTCAAGTACACCGAGACCCGCTCGGAGTCGCTGGTCTCCGGCCACCACGGCCGCGACCAGTACCAGACGCTCACGCTCGCGGCGACCAAGGAGGGCAAGGTCACCGCGCTCAAGGTCGACCTCGTCGCGAACCTCGGTGCCTACGTCGGCCTCGTCGGCGGCGGTGTCCCGGTCCTCGGCGCGTGGATGTTCAACGCGATCTACAAGTTCGACGCCTACCGGTTCACGGTCCGCACCGTCCTCACCAACACGACGTGGGTCGACGCGTACCGCGGCGCCGGCCGGCCCGAGGCGACGTACGCGATCGAGCGGCTCATGGACGAGCTGGCGGCCGAGGTCGGCGTCGACCCGCTCGAGATCCGCGAGCGCAACTGGATCACGCACGACGAGTTCCCGTTCACCTCGGTGGCCGGCATGACGTACGACTCGGGCAACTACGAGGCCGCGACCGCGCGGGCCGTGGAGCTGTTCGACTACGAGGCGCTGCGCCGCGAGCAGCAGGAGCGGCGCGACCGCAACGACCCGGTCCAGCTCGGCATCGGCGTCTCCACGTTCACCGAGATGTGCGGCCTTGCGCCCTCCCGGGTCCTCGGCACCCTCAACTACGGGGCGGGTGGCTGGGAGCACGCCTCGATCCGGATGCTGCCCACCGGCAAGGTCGAGGTCATCACGGGCACCTCCCCGCACGGGCAGGGCCACGTCACCGCGTGGAGCCAGATCGCCGCCGACCGGCTCGGTGTGCCGTTCGAGGACGTCGAGGTGCTCCACGGCGACACCCAGATCGCCCCCCGCGGCCTGGACACCTACGGCTCCCGGTCGCTCGTCGTCGGTGGCGAGGCCGTGGTCCGGGCCGCCGACAAGGTGGTGGCCAAGGCCAAGCTCGTCGCGGCGCACCTCCTGGAGGCGAGCGTGGACGACCTGGAGTTCTCGGGCGGCCGGTTCACGGTCAAGGGCACGGACAAGGGCATCGGCATCACCGAGGTCGCCGCCGCCCAGTTCACCTCGCACAACCTCGCCGAGGGCATGGAGTCCGGCATCGACGCCGACGCCACCTTCGACCCCGAGAGCTTCTCGTTCCCGCACGGGACCCACCTGTGCGCCGTCGAGGTCGACACCGAGACCGGGCAGGTCCGCATGCGCAAGTACGTCTGCGTCGACGACGTCGGCCAGATCGTCAACCCGCTCATCGTCGAGGGGCAGGTGCACGGGGGCCTCGTCCAGGGCATCGCCCAGGCGCTGTGGGAGGAGGCCGTGTTCGACGACAACGGCACTTTGGTCACCGGCTCGTTCGTCGACTACACCCTGCCCACCGCGGCCGACACGATCAGCTTCGTCACCGACAACACCACGTCGCCGTCGACGACGAACACCCTGGGTACCAAGGGAGTCGGCGAGGCCGGTGCGATCGCGTCGACCCCAGCCGTGGTCAACGCCGTCGTGGACGCGTTGCGACCGATGGGGGTGCACGACATCCAGATGCCGTGCACGCCCGAGCGCGTGTGGCGGGCGATCCGGTCGGCGGGCAACGAGCCGGCCTCGGCCTCGACCCCCGAGGCGCAGCCGCACTTCGACGACGGCGCTCCCAACTCGGCGCCGGCGGACCCCAGTAGCAGCGCCTCGGCGGAAGGAGCAGGACAGTGATCCCCGCACAGTTCGAGTACGTCGCCCCGACCTCCGTCGCGGACGCGCTCGCGGCGCTCGCGGAGGCCGGCGACGACGCGAAGGTCCTCGCCGGCGGCCAGAGCCTGCTGCCCATCCTGCGCATGCGGCTCAACGCCCCGGACAAGGTCATCGACCTCGGCCGGGTCGAGGAGCTTCGGGGCATCCGCGAGGACGGCGACGCGATCGTCATCGGTGCGATGACGACGTATGCCGACCTGCTCGCCTCCGACCTCGTGCGCGAGCACGCGGGCGTCCTGCACGCAGCAGTGAAGGAGGTCGCCGACCCCCAGATCCGCCACCGCGGCACCGTGGGCGGCGCGCTCGTCCACGCCGACCCGGCGGGGGACGTGGGTGCCCCGGTGCTCGCGCTCGACGCCGAGCTCGTCGTGGCCGGCCTGGGGGGCGAGCGCACCGTGGCCGCCGGCGACTTCTTCCGCGACCTGTTCGAGACCGCGGTCGGCGAGGGTGAGCTGCTCACGGCCATCCGCGTGCCCAAGCACACCGGGTGGGGCAGCCGCTACGAGAAGTTCGTGCGGGTGGCCCACCAGTGGTCGATCGTCGCCGTCGCGGCGACGGTCCGGGTCGACGGCGGCAGCATCGCCGAGGCGCGGATCGGGCTGACCAACATGGGGTCCACCCCGTTGCGGGCCACCGCCGTGGAGCAGGCCCTCGTCGGGAAGGCCGCGACGGAGGACGCCGTGCGCGACGCCTGTGCGGCCGCGGCCGACGGGACGAACCCGCCGTCGGACCTCAACGGCGACGCCGACTACCGCCGGCACCTCGCGACGGTGCTGACCCGCCGCGCCGTGCTCGCGGCAGCGGGGGCGTGAGCGCGTGGAGCTGACCCACTCGTTCACCGTCCCGGCGTCGGTCGAGGAGACCTGGGCGACCTTCATGGACCTCCAGGCCGTCGGGAGCTGCTTTCCCGGGGCCGCGGTCACGGAGGTCACCGACGACGGCTTCTCCGGGACGGTCAAGGTCAAGCTCGGCCCGATCGCCCTGCAGTACGCCGGGTCGGGGTCCTTCGTCGAGCGGGACGACGCCACCCACCACGCCGTCATCGAGGCCAAGGGCAAGGACAAGCGTGGCAACGGCACGGCCGGTGCCACCGTGACGATCCGGCTGTCGGAGGCGGACGGGGGAGGGACGACCGCCGACGTCGTCACCGACCTCGCCGTCACCGGCAAGCCCGCCCAGTTCGGCCGCGGGGTCATGCAGGACGTGTCCGACAAGCTGCTGCAGCAGTTCGTCGCCTGCATCGAGGGCCGGATCGGCGGCCCGCCCGAGGAGGAGGCGCCCGCCGCACCGACCGCGGCGGCAGCTGCGGGGGCGGCGCCGGCCGAGACGGCACCGGCCGAGACGGCACCGGCCGAGACGGCCCCGGCGGCCGCGGTCCCGGCCCCCGCGGCGTCCGCGTCGGCGGCCGCGGCGGCGGCCGCGCCGGGTACACCGGCATACCCGCCCTCGCGGGCCGAACGCGCCGCGGCGAGGCAGCCGGCCCCTCAGGAGGCGCTCGACCTGGGCTCGACGGTGCTGCCCGTCCTCGTGAAGACCTACGCGAAGCCGGTGCTCGCCGTGGTCGCCGCGATCCTGGCGGTCCTGCTCATCCGGCGCGTCCTGCGCTGACGCGTCGGCTCCGGGGTGACGCGACGGACGCCGCACCCCGGAGCCCGACGCCGAACGGCTGACCTGCTGCTCCACCGGACATGCCGAACTTGTGTCCTACCCTGTAGGTGCGACCGGGCCGTGCCACAGTGACCCGCACCAGCGGGTCCGCACCCGCGGCCCCCACCGCCAGCACAGGAGCTGACCCATGAGCGAGCCGACCGTCGTCGTCCTCAACGGCCCCAACCTCAACCTGCTCGGCGAGCGGGAGCCCGAGGTCTATGGCCACGAGACCCTCGCCGACGTGGAGGCCCTGTGCCGCAAGGCCGCCAGCCTCGCCGGGCTCGCGGTCGACTTCCGGCAGAGCAACCACGAGGGCGTGCTCATCGACGCGATCCACGAGCTGCGCCACCAGGCCGTCGGGTTCGTCGTCAACGCCGGCGCCTACACGCACACCTCCGTCGCCCTCCGTGACGCCCTCGCCACGGTGTCGGTCCCCGTCTTCGAGGTGCACCTGAGCAACGTGCACGCCCGCGAGGAGTTCCGGCACCACTCCTACCTGTCCGCGGTGTCGACCGGCGTCATCGTCGGCTGCGGCCCCAGCGGGTACGCGTACGCCATCGCCCGGATCAGCGAGCTCGCCCACCCCAAGCCCTGACCCCCCGCCGGGGCGAATCTGCCGCCGTCGCGAACCCTCCGCCGCCGCCCCGCCCGACCGCCCTCCGGTGACCCCGGCCACGGTTGCCGGCACCGACCGGCCCGCGCGCGGCAGACTGGCCCCATGGACCGGAACCCGCTCGACCTCGCCGGCATCGACGACCTGCTCTCCGACGAGGAGAAGGCGATCCGGGACACCACCCGCGCCTTCCTCGACAAGCGGGTCGAGCCGCACGTCGCCGACTGGTTCGAGCGCGGCGAGGTCGACGACATCCGGGGCCTGGCTCGCGAGCTCGGCGGCCTCGGGCTGCTCGGCATGCACCTCGAGGGCTACGGCTGCGCCGGCCTGAGCTCGGTCGACTACGGCCTGGCCTGCCTCGAGCTCGAGGCGACCGACTCCGGCATACGGTCCCTCGTGTCGGTGCAGGGGTCGCTGGCGATGTTCGCGATCCACCGCTGGGGCAGCGAGGAGCACAAGCAGGAGTGGCTGCCGCGCATGGCCGCGGGCGAGGCGATCGGGTGCTTCGGGCTCACCGAGCCCGACCACGGCTCCGACCCCGGCTCGATGCGCACCCGCGCCCGGCGCGACGGCGACGACTGGGTGCTCGACGGCTCCAAGATGTGGATCACGAACGGCTCGATCGCCGACGTCGCCGTGGTCTGGGCGCAGACCGACGAGGGCATCCGCGGCTTCGTCGTCCCGACCGACACCCCCGGCTTCTCCGCCCCGCTGATCAAGCACAAGATGTCGCTGCGCGCCTCGGTCACCTCCGAGCTCGTGCTCGAGGGCGTGCGCCTGCCTGCTGGCGCGGCCTTCCCCGAGGTGCGTGGGCTCAAGGGCCCGCTGTCGTGCCTGACCGAGGCGCGCTACGGGATCGTCTGGGGGTCGCTCGGCGCCGCGCGCTCCTCGCTCGAGACCGCCCGCCGGTATGCCGTGGAGCGGCACCAGTTCGGTCGGCCGCTCGCGGGGTTCCAGCTGACCCAGCAGAAGCTGGCGGACATGGCGCTCGAGCTCGTCAAGGGCCAGCTGCTCGCCCTGCACCTGGGCCGTCGCAAGGACGCCGGCAGCATCACGCCGACCCAGGTCAGCCTCGGCAAGCTCAACAACATCCGCGAGTCCCTCGAGATCTGCCGCACGGCCCGGACCATCCTCGGGGCGAACGGCATCAGCCTGGAGTACCCCGTCATCCGGCACATGAACAATCTCGAGTCGGTGCTGACCTACGAGGGCACCGTCGAGATGCACACCCTCGTGGTGGGCGAGGCGCTGACGGGGGTCTCGGCCTTCCGCTGACCGCGGCTCACCAGGGGATCGGGCCCGCGTCCTCGAAGTAGCCGCCGGTCGGGCCGTCGTCGGGCAGCGTCGCCAGCCGGATCGCGACCTGCGCGCCCTCCTGCGGGCTGCGCACGCCGGCGAAGTTGTTGAGGTCCGTCGCGACGAAGCCCGGGCAGGCGAGGTTGACCAGGATCCGCTGCTCGCCGCGCTCGGCCAGCTCCTTGACGAACTGCAGCGTGACCGCGTTGAGGTACGTCTTCGAGGGGGAGTAGGCGCCCGAGACGGGGCCGGTGGCCAGCGGGTCGGTCGTGGCCGCCTGCCGGGTGAGGCTGCCGACCCCGCTGGACATGACCACCACCCGCGGGTGGGCGGACCGCCGGAGCTGGGGCAGGAACGCCTGCATCGTGCGGACGACCCCGAACACGTTGACGTCGAGGACGGTGCGCAGCTGCTCGACGGTCACCTCGCTGGGCAGCTGTGGCATCCCGCCGGTGATGCCGGCGTTGTTGACCAGGACGTCCAGGCCGCCCCGTTCCTCCAGCAGTGCCGCGGTCGCGGCGACGCTGTCGTCGTCGGTGACGTCGAGGGGCACCCCGAAGGCGTCGTACCCGGCATCCCGCAGCCGTCGCACGGCGGCCTCGCGCCGGGCGTCGTCACGGGCGCCGACGCCGACGCTCCAGCCGAGGGCGCCCAGGCCCGCTGCGATCTCGTAGCCGATGCCCTTGTTCGCGCCGGTGACCAGCGCGGTGGTCGGCCGGCTCGGGGATGAGGTGGGGTTGGTTGGTGTCATGCGTCCACCCTCGGTGCCCACCGGCGCCCGCGGCCAACACCGGTTCGGTCGCCGGCGATACCGCACGGGTATCGCCGCCCGCGGCCCCTGCGGGCTACCGTGGCGCAGGTGGAGACGCGCGAGCTGCAGTACTTCGTCGCGGTCGCGGAGGAGCTGCACTTCGGGCGCGCGGCGCAGCGGCTGGGGATGGCCCAGCCCCCGCTCTCCCGGGCGATCCAGCGCCTGGAGCGCCGGCTCGGCGCCACTTTGTTCGAGCGCTCGAGCAGGGGGGTGGCGCTGACACCGGCCGGCGAGGTGCTCCTGCGCGAGGGGCGTGCGGCGCTCGCTGCCGTGTCCGCCGCGGAGCGGCGCACCCGCCGCGCCGCCGGGGCCGACGGCGAGGCCGGCCTCGTCCTGGTCACCAAGGCGGGCGCCTCGGTCGAGCTGCTCGCCAAGCTGCTCGACGCGTATGCCGCCGAGCCGGGCGCCGTCCCCGTGCACCTCCTGCTCTGCGGCACCGGCGAGCAGGAGGGCATCCTGCGCGACGGCCGCGCCGACGTGGCGCTGCTGCACCTGCCGTTCGACTCCACGGCGGGCCTGGACACCGAGGTGCTGCAGGACGAGGGGCAGGTCGCCGTCCTGCCCGCGGGCCACCCGCTCTCGAGCCGCGAGCAGGTCGAGCTGTCGGAGGTGGAGGCGCTCACCGACGCCCCGCTGCGGTTCCCCGCGCCCGCCGGCAGTGCCGACGACCTCGGGGTGCACGGCTCGACCGAGCTCTTCCAGCTCGTCGGGCTTGGCCGGGCCAGTGCGGTGCTCCCGGAGTCCGTCCGGCTCCAGCTCGGGTCGGAGCACGCCGTCGTGCCCGTCGTCGACGCCCCGCGGGTGACGACCGTGATCGCCTGGCCGCCGCACAGCACCTCGCTGCCGCTGGCCGCCCTCGTGCGCACCGCGACCCGGCTCTGAACCGCCCGCGCCCGGCGCTGAACTCGCTCGCCGGACCGGCCTCCCGGGCCGCCCTCGCGGCCCCCGCGTCGGCGCCGACGGGTGCGGTGGCAGTCGATTTCACTCCCGGCGGGCTCACCCTGTAGTCTCACCGTCGCACTTCCGCGCAGGGCTCCTGCGCAGGACGGGCAGGCCCCCTTAGCTCAGTCGGCAGAGCGTTTCCATGGTAAGGAAAAGGTCGTCGGTTCGATTCCGACAGGGGGCTCTGGTCCGGCGCCGCAGGGCGTCGAACCCCGAGGCGGGGTAGCTCAGCTGGTTAGAGCGCACGACTCATAATCGTGAGGTCGCGGGATCGAGCCCCGCTCCCGCTACAACGGCGATTTCAGGTTTCGGCCCGAGGTCGCGTACCCTGATGTGTCGCTGCCGCGTCGTGCGCGGCCGACCACGTCTTCAGAGTGTCAGACCCCGTCAGTTTCGAGAGCAGGTTGCCCCGTGGCTAGCAAGAGCGCAGACGTCCGCCCCAAGATCACCCTGGCGTGCGTGGACTGCAAGGAGCGCAACTACATCACCAAGAAGAACCGTCGGAACAACCCCGACCGCCTGGAGATGAAGAAGTTCTGCCCTCGCGACGGCAAGCACACCCTGCACCGCGAGACCCGCTGAGCAGCGCGCCGACAGGCGCACCCCCGAAGCCGCCCCGGACCACCCGTCCGCCGGGCGGCTTCGTCGTCCCCGGGGCGGCGGCCGCCACGTGCCCATTCCAGCCCCACCCGTCCGTCGGGCGGCTTCGTCGTCCCCGGGCCGGCGGAAGTCGGGGAGAAGTGCCGTGGGCTGGGTCGGTGCCCGTCCGGGCGCGCCCCTAGAGTGGGCGCCATGGCCGTCAACGCAGATTTCCTGGGGCGCACCTACCCGCCCAGTGGCCCGTATGCCGTGGACGCGGCGATGCTCACGGCCTTCGCCGAGGCGGTCGGCTCGCACGACCCGGTGCACTCCTCCGCCGACGCCGCCCGCGCCGCCGGGTACCGCGACGTCATCGCGCCGCCCACCTTCGCGGTGAGCATCGCCCAGCAGGTGGACCGGCAGTACGTCGCCGACCCCGAGGCCGGCATCGACTACAGCCGGGTGGTCCACGGCGAGCAGAAGTTCGTCCACCACCGCCCCATCACGGCCGGCGACTCGGTCGTGGGCACGCTCACCGTCGACTCGATCCGCCAGGCCGGCGGCCACTCGATGGTCACGACCCGCACCGAGCTCGCAACCGAGGACGGCGAGGCCCTGTGCACGTCGACCTCCACCATCGTCGTCCGGGGAGGGGAGTGAGCATGGCCGTCCGCAGCTTCGACGCCGTCGCCGCCGGCGACACCTTCGGCCCCACGACGGTGCACGTCGGCCGCGACACGCTCGTCGCCTACGCCAACGCCTCCGGCGACCAGAACCCCATCCACCAGGACGAGGACTTCGCCCGCTCGGTGGGCCTGCCCGACATCATCGCCCACGGCATGTGGACCATGGGCGCGGCCGGTGCCGTGCTCGAGGAGTGGGTGGGTGACGGCGGCCGGGTTGTCGAGTTCGGCACCCGCTTCACCTCGATGGTGGTCGTCCCCCGCGACGGCGCCGACCTCGAGGTCTCCGGCACCGTGAAGTCCCTCGACGAGGACTCTCGCCGGGCCACCGTCGAGCTCACCGTGACCGCCGAGGGCACCAAGGCGCTGGGCCGGTGCCTCGCGGTGGTGGCGCTCGCCTGATGCGCGAGGAGCACGACGCGCCCATCGCGCCCCTGACCACCATGCGCGTCGGCGGCCCGGCCGCCCGGCTCGTCACCGCGGGGACGACCGACGAGGTCGTCGACACGGTGCGTGAGGTCGACGACGCCGACGAGCCCCTGCTGGTGCTCACCGGCGGGTCCAACGTCGTCGTCGCCGACGAGGGCTTCCCCGGCACCGTCCTGCGGGTGGCCACAGACGGCATCGAGGTGGAGTCCGCCGACCTGTGCGGCGGGGTGATGGTGCGCGTCGCGGCAGGCGTCCCCTGGGACGACCTCGTCGCGCGGGCCGTCGCCGAGGGGTGGGCCGGGATCGAGGCGCTCTCGGGCATCCCCGGCGGCACCGGGGCGACCCCGGTGCAGAACGTCGGCGCCTACGGCCAGGAGGTCGCCCAGACGATCGCCTCGGTGCGGGTGTGGGACCGCCGTGACCAGGTGGTCCGCACCGTCGCCAACGCCGACTGCGCCTTCACCTACCGGCACTCGGTCTTCAAGGCCGCCGACCGCTACGTCGTCCTCGACGTCCTGTTTCAGCTGGTGCCGAGCGAGCTGAGCCGCCCCGTCGCGTACGCCGACCTCGCCCGCCAGCTCGGCGTCGAGGTGGGCGACCGCGTCCCGCTCGCGGACGCCCGCGAGGCCGTGCTGGCCCAGCGCCGCCGCCGCGGCATGGTCCTCGACGAGGCCGACCACGACACCTGGTCGTGCGGGTCCTTCTTCACCAACCCGGTCCTGTCGCCGCAGCGGTTCGAGGAGCTCGAGCGCCGGGCCGCCGAGCGGCTGGGGCCCGAGGGCCCGACGCCACCCCGCTTCGCCGACGCCGAGGGCAACGTCAAGACCTCTGCGGCGTGGCTGATCGAGCACGCCGGCTTCGGCAAGGGCTACCGCATGCCGGGGCCGGCGGCCCTGTCCACCAAGCACACCCTGGCCGTCACGAACCGGGGCGCGGCCACCGCACGCGACATCGTCGCGCTGGCGCGCGAGCTGCGCGACGGCGTCGACGACGCCTTCGGCGTGACCCTCGTCAACGAGCCAGTGCTGGTCGGCACCAGCCTCTGACGCGGGCGGCGGACCTCAGCCCGCCAGCCAGGCCTCGATGCCCTCGAGGGCCTGCTTGCGCACGTCCTCCGGCGCCCTCGACGCCCGCCACGAGCCGCGGGCCAGGTCCGCCAGCTCCTCGTCGGAGAACCCGAGGTCCTCGCGCGCGGACTCGTACTGCGGTGCCAGCCGGGAGCCGAAGAGCAGGGGGTCGTCGGCCCCCAGCGCGACGGGTATGCCGTGCTCGACGATCGTGCGCAGGGGCACGTCCTGCGCGCTGCCGTAGACCCCGAGCGCGACGTTGCTGCGCGGGCAGACCTCGAGGGCCACGCCGGACTCGGCCACGAGGTCGAGGACCCGCGGGTCCTCGACCGACCGGACGCCGTGCCCGATGCGGTCGGGCCGGATCGACTCCAGCGTCGTCTCCACGGCGGTGGGGCCGAGCAGCTCCCCGGCGTGCGGCACGAGCGCCAGGCCTGCGCGGCGGGCGATCTCGAAGGCCGGTGCGAACTCCTCGGTCACGCCCCGTCGCTCGTCGTTGCTGAGGCCGAAGCCCACGACCTCGCCCGGTCCCTCACCGGCATACCGCGCCGCCAACCGGGCCAGGGTGCGGGCGTCGAGCGGGTGCCTGATGCGGCTGGCCGCCACGACGACGGCGACCCCGGTGGGTCCCGCCGCGGACGCGAGCCGGGCCTCGTCCAGGACGATCTCGAGCGCGGGCGTGATGCCGCCGACGAACGGGGCGTACGACGTCGGGTCCACCTGGATCTCCAGCCAGCGCGAGCCCTCGGCGGCGTCGTCCTCCGCGGCCTCGCGCACGATCCGGCGCAGGTCGGACTCGTCGCGCACGCAGGCCCGCGCCGCGTCGTACAGCCGCTGGAACCGGAACCAGCCGCGCTCGTCGCGCGCGCTCAGCCGGGGCGGGTAGTCGCTCGTCAGGGCGTCGGGCAGCCGGATGCCGTGCCGGGCCGCGAGCTCGTGCACCGTCGAGACCCGCATCGACCCCGTGAAGTGCAGGTGGAGGTGCGCCTTGGGCAGATCGACCACCGCGCGCGACATGGCGTGCAGTCTTGCACCTGGTCAGCGGACGACGGCGGGGGACCACGCCTTCGCGATGAGCATCCGGGGTGACCCGGTGCCGTCGGCTGGGACGGCCCACACGTTGCTCTCGGCCGCTGCGGTGCCCTCGCCGGGCAGCCCGTAGAGGATCGTCGCGTCGTCGAGCCACTCGACCTGGTCGTCGACGGAGTGCTGCTCGGCCAGGACGGTCTCGCGCCCCGTCGCGATGTCCATGACCGCGAGCCGCCAGTCGCCCGGGCGCCGGTCGCCGCGCTTCTTATACGCCACCTTCGTCCCGTCGGGGGACAGCGACGGGCACTCGGCGTCGGAGCGGACGGTCTGCACGGTCCGCGTCGACAGCCGGCCGGACGCGAGCCACGTCGTGCCGGAGAACTGCACCGTGACGTAGAAGTGGTCGTCGTCGGCGGCGAACGTCACGCCCCAGAAGTTGCGGTCCGCCGGGGTGATGGCGCGGCCGCGGTGCACCAGCCGGAAGGTCTCGAGGTCCACCGACTTCCGCGTGGCGAGCTCCGTCACGACGGTGCGGGTCGAGAAGTGCGCGGAGGAGTAGGAGTCGCCGGCCACGAAGCTGGTCGTCGCAGCGAACCTCGCATCGTCGGACAGCCGGGCCCGGCTCGGGGTCCCGGTGAGCGGCAGGTCCAGCTTCGCGCCCCCGCCGTCGGCCCAGACCCGGGCGGAGTAGGCGGCGACCACCCCGGTCTCGGACCCGAGGCACAGCGTGTGGCCGGACGCCGCGAACACGCGGTCGCACGACGTGTCGGTGATCGCGCGCGGGCCGCCGGGGTCGGACAGCGGCACCATCGCCACGCGGCCGTAGTCGGGGCCGATGGCCGTGTTGCGGAACACGATCCGTGGCCCGGTGGCCACGCTGGCAGGGGCGACGGTGGCCTGGGCCGGTGCCGCGCGCGCCGCCGTGAGCTGTGCGTCCCGGGAGCCGACGAGGTATGCCGCGGTGCCGCCGACCAGCACCACGGCCAGGGCGAGGAGCACCGCAAGCCTCGCACGGGTGCTCACGCGGCCGCCTCCGGCGCGGCCGCGGTGGCGCCCAGCCCCCGCAGCAGCCAGCCGCAGGCGACGACCGCGACGGCGAGGGCGGCGGCGACGGCGACCACGGCCGGGCCGCGTCCCAGCCCGGTCCACAACGCCCCGAAGACCAGGGAGGACCCGAACCGTGCCACGGCCTGCACGGTCTGGGCGGTCGCGAGGCCGCGGGCCCGGGCGCCGGCCGGGACCAGCTGGGAGGTCAGGGCCGCGAGCACCCCGTCGGTGGCCGCGTAGAACGCGCCGAGCGCCACGAGGCAGGCGACGGTCAGCCCGAGGCCGCCGGAGGGCAGTGCGGCGAGCAGGTAGGCGCCGACGAGCAGGACGTGGCCGCCCACGAGCACCCGGGCCCGGCCGAGCCGGTCGGAGAGCCGGCCGAACGGCACAGCCAGCGCGAGGTAGGCGACGTTGGTGCCCACGAAGAGCAGCGGGAACCACGTCGCGGCGAAGGAGTCCCGCTGCTGCAGCGACAGGTAGAGGAAGCCGTCGCTGATCGTGAGCACGCCGAGCACCCCGGAGACGAGGACGACGCGTCCGAAGGACCGGTCGCGCAACGATCGCCACGACGGGGTCACCAGCGGAGCGGCCGACGGCGCGGCTGCGGCCCGGCGACGCGGCCGCAGGTCGGGCACCATCAGGCCGAGCAGCGCCAGGCCGAGCACGGCGGCGGCCAGCGACGCGAGGAAGACCCCGCGGTAGTCGCCGGGGACGAACCACAGGATCGAGAACGCCAGGAGCGGGCCGATCGCCGCACCCGTGGTGTCGAGCGCGCGGTGCACCCCGAAGGCGCGGCCCAGCGCGTGCTGCGGTGCCGACGCCGCGATGATCGCGTCCCGTGGAGCGGTCCGCAGGCCCTTGCCGAGCCGGTCGAGCGTGATCACGGTCGTCACGGCCCCGAGCCCCTGCGCCAGCAGGAGGAACACCTTGGTCGCGGCCGACAGCCCGTAGCCGGCGAAGGCCACCCACTTGGGACGGTCGGCCCGGTCCGAGAGCCATCCGCCCAGGATCCGCACGAGCGCGCTCACGCCCTGGTAGAGGCCGTCGACGAAACCGTAGGCGAGGGGCGAGAGCCCCAGCACGGCCGTGAGGTAGAGCGGCAGGACGGCCGACACCGACTCCGAGGAGATGTCGGTGAGCAGGCTGACGAGTCCCAGCAGGACGACCGTGCCGCCGACACCGCGACGCCGGTCCCGGCGCTGCTCGCCCTCGTGGTCCGGCGCAGGCGCCCGGCGCCCGGCCTCGGTCCGTGGGCGCTCGCTGAGGTACACCTGCACCCTCCCCGTCGCGGTCGCGCCGTCCGGCGTGACGTGCGGGAAGTGTAGGAACGCGAATCCCCGCGAGAAATCGTCCTCGCGGGGATTCACAGACGGGCCGGGTTGGGGTACCTTCCCCCGGCCCGGTCGGGGTCAGTCCTCGACGATGTGGATCGCGCTCTCCTCGGGTCCCTCGGGGAGGCCTGCCTCGCTGGCGTCGAGGTCTTTCTCGGTGTCCTCGCGCACGCCCTCGTCCGGCTCGACCAGCTCACCGGCGGCGGCGTCACCGACCTCGGCGTCACCGACGAAGTCGTCCTCGGCCGCGATCGAGTCGGGGTCGTCCCCGCCGACGCGGTCCCGCGGGTCCTCGTCGAGCCCGGACTCGTTGTCCGGCGCGCCGTAGGCCGTCGCCGGGTCGGGCTCCTCCTGCATGATCCGCTGCTCGAGGGACTCGCCCTGCTCCTGCTCGGCCGCGGTGGTGCCCCACTCCGTGCCCCGCGGCTGCATGTCCGGGGGCGACCAGGGCTCGTTGTCGCCCTCGCTGGTGTCGAGCAGCTCGCCCTGTCCCATGCCCGCGTCCACGGCGTCGTCGACGCTGTAGCTGCCGGTCGCGTCGTCCTCGATGCTCTCCACTCCTGGCTGGTCGCTCATGGGACAAGCCAACGCCAGCAGGGGGCGCCTCGCAACCAGCACAAGGTCCCGAACCCGGGGGCGGGGACGCCGCCGGGTCAGGCGCGCAGCGTCTCGGCGCTCGCGAGCAGGACGCAGGTCGTCACGGCCTCCATCGCCGCGGTGACCTGCTCCAGGGGCGGGAACGTCGGCGCCAGCCGGATGTTGCGGTCGCGCGGGTCGTCGCCGTGGGGAAACGAGGACCCGGCCGGCGTCAGCGCGATCCCGGCCGCCTTGGCGAGCTCGACGACCCGGGAGGCGGTGCCGTCGAGGACGTCGAGGCTCACGAAGTACCCACCGGTGGGCTTCGTCCACTCCGCCACCCCGAGGCCGCCGAGGCGCTCGGTGAGGATGCGGTCCACCTCGGCGAACTTGGGCGCGATGATCTCGCGGTGCTTCACCATGTGGTCCCGCACCCCCTGGGCTGAGCCGAAGAACTGGGCGTGCCGCAGCTGGTTGACCTTGTCGGGACCGATCGCGCCCTTGCCGAGGTGGCCGGTGTACCACTTGACCGTCTCCACGGATCCGGCGAGGAAGGCGACGCCGGCGCCGGCATACGTGATCTTGGAGGTGGAGGCGAACATGACCGGGCGGTGCGGGTGCCCGGCGGCCGCCGCGAGGCTGAGGATGTCGGCGCTCTTGGCCTCGTCGCGGGTGAGGTGGTGGAAGGCGTACGCGTTGTCCCAGAAGATCTTGAAGTCCGGGGCGGCCGTCTCCATCGACGCCAGCCGCGCCGCGACCTCCTGCGTGACGACCGAGCCGGTGGGGTTGGCGTAGGTCGGGACGACCCACATGCCCTTGATGCTCGGGTCCTTGGCGGCGAGCTCGGCGATCGCCTCGGCGTCCGGGCCGTCCTCGTGCATGGGCACGGTCACCATCTCGATGCCGAACCAGTCCAGCAGCGTGAAGTGCCGGTCGTACCCGGGGACGGGGCAGATGAAGCGGACCTTCTCCTCCCGGCCCCAGGGGCGCTCGCCGTCGACGGCGCCGTGCAGCCACAGGTCGACCAATACCTCGCGCATCATGGTCAGCGAGGAGTTGCCGCCCGCCACGACCTGCTCGGGGGAGACCCACAGCAGCTCGGCGAAGATCTCGCGCAGCTCGCGGATGCCCTCCAGGCCGCCGTAGTTGCGGGTGTCGACACCCGCCGCGTCCGTCGTGCCGTGGGGCAGGGCCAGCAGCCCGTCGGCGAGGTCGAGCTGTGCGCTCGCCGGCTTGCCGCGCGTGAGGTCCAGGCTCAGGCCGCGCTGCACCAGGGCGTCGTACGCTGCCTGCTGCTCCTGCGCGAACGTGTCGAGCTCGTCCTGCGAGCGCTCGGCGAGGGGGGTGGCGGTGGGGGTGCTCTGCTCGGTCACGTGCCCCATGGTCCCAGAGGGCCCGTATGCCGCGCGGCGGCGTCCGGACGCCGGTCACCCGTGGTGCGGCCGGGGTGGGCGGCTCGCGGAGCAGGGCGGCGGGGCCGCCCGGGGCGAGTTCGCGTTCGGCCCCGCGCCTCACGTATGCTTGCTCCTCGGTTGACTTCGACCATGCTTCCGGCGTGCCCGGAACCCGGTCGCCGTCGACCAGCGGGAGCACCGCCCCACCGGGGCTCCCGTAGGGCAGTGGCTCAATTGGTAGAGCACCGGTCTCCAAAACCGGCGGTTGGGGGTTCGAGTCCCTCCTGCCCTGCGCACAGCAGGACCCGTGACGTCAGCCGGCGGCGCGGCACACCCCAGGGAGAGCAGTCGTCGTGACGGATGTGAGCGCGGGCACCCGCGGCTCGGGTCGTACCAGCCGCAAGGGCGGCAAGGGCGGCGGCAACCCCGTCTCGCGGTTCTTCCGGGCGGTGTCGCTGTTCGTCAGCCAGATCCTCGACGAGCTGCGCAAGGTCGTCCGGCCGACGCGCTCCGAGCTCGTCAACTACACGATCGTCGTGATCGTGTTCGTGACGGTGATCATGGCGCTGGTGTCGTCGATCGACTTCGGCTTCACCAAGCTCGTCCTGTGGGTCTTCGGCGGCTAGTCCCCGCCCTGCCGCACTCGCCCGGGCCACGCCCGGGTCACCCAGAAGGAAGTAGGTCATCAGCGTGTCCGACCAGTGGACCACCGAGAACGCCGAGCCCGAGACGGAGCCGACGTCCGTCGACGGCTCCTCCGACGTGCTCGAGGAGGGCCTCGCCGGCGAGGCTGCCGCGCCCGAGGCCACTGACGACGCCCCCGTGACCACCGACGAGCAGGTCGAGGACGAGCAGGACGAGGCGGCCCCCGCCGACGACACCGCGCCCGAGGAGCAGCCGGCCGACGCGACCGAGGTCGCCGAGCCCGTCGACGCACCCGCAGGTGACCCGGTCCAGGAGTTCAAGGACATGCTCGCCGGCCAGTTCGGCGAGTGGTACGTCGTGCACTCCTACGCCGGGTACGAGAACCGCGTGAAGGCCAACCTCGAGAACCGCACGACCTCCCTCAACATGGAGGACTACATCTTCCAGGCCGAGGTGCCGATGGAGGAGGTCACCGAGATCAAGAACGGCCAGAAGAAGCTGGTCCGTCGGGTCCGGATGCCCGGGTACGTCCTGGTCCGCATGGACCTCACCGACGAGTCGTGGGGCGCCGTGCGCCACACCCCCGGCGTCACCGGCTTCGTCGGCAACGCCCACCAGCCGGTGCCGCTGAGCCTCGACGAGGTCTTCACGATGCTGGCCCCGTCGGACCTCGGCGCCGAGCAGGCCGCCGCGGGCGCCACCGGCACGGGTGCCGCTGCCGGCAAGCCCCGCGAGGTCGCGGTCGTCGACTTCGAGGTCGGCGAGTCCGTCACCGTCATGGAGGGCCCGTTCGAGACCCTCCCGGCGACGATCTCCGAGATCAACCCCGACACCCAGAAGCTCAAGGTGCTCGTCTCGATCTTCGGCCGGGAGACCCCGGTCGAGCTGTCGTTCAACCAGGTCGCCAAGATCTGACCGGACGGCGACACCCCGGGTGACCGCACGGTCTCCCGGGCCTGCAACCGGGTCATCGCCCACGGCGTCGGCCCACCACAACAAAAGGAACAGACATGCCTCCCAAGAAGAAGGTCTCCGGCTTCATCAAGCTGCAGATCCAGGCCGGTGCGGCCACCCCGGCTCCGCCCGTGGGTCCCGCCCTCGGTCAGCACGGCGTCAACATCATGGAGTTCGTCAAGGCGTACAACGCTGCGACGGAGTCCCAGCGCGGCAACGTCATCCCGGTGGAGATCACGGTCTACGAGGACCGCTCCTTCACCTTCATCACCAAGACGCCGCCGGCCGCCGAGCTGATCAAGAAGGCCGCGGGCGTGCCGAAGGGCTCCGGCGAGCCGCACAAGACCAAGGTCGCCTCGCTGTCGGCCGACCAGGTCCGCGCCATCGCCGAGCAGAAGATGGAAGACCTCAACGCCAACGACGTCGAGCAGGCGATGAAGATCATCGCCGGCACCGCCCGCTCCATGGGCATCGACACCAGCCTCTGACGAGGCACTCCCGGGTATGCCGCGTGAGCGGCATCCCGGGGCCGTGGCAGGACCAGCGCTGGTCCGTTGACCACAACTCCAACCGCAGTACAGACAACAGGAGCAGAACATGAAGCGCAGCAAGGCCTACCGCGCGGCCGCCGAGACGATCGACGCCGCCAAGTCCTACGCCCCGCTCGAGGCCGTCCGCCTCGCCAAGGGTGCCGCCAAGGCCAAGTACGACGAGACCGTCGAGGTCGCGATGCGACTCGGTGTCGACCCGCGCAAGGCCGACCAGATGGTCCGTGGCACCGTCAACCTGCCGCACGGCACGGGCAAGACCGCCCGCGTCCTGGTCTTCGCCAACGGCGACAAGGCCGAGGCGGCTCGTGAGGCCGGCGCCGACTACGTCGGTTCCGACGACATGATCGACAAGGTCTCCGGCGGCTGGCTCGACTTCGACGCCGTCGTCGCGACCCCCGACATGATGGGCAAGGTCGGCCGCCTCGGAAAGGTCCTCGGCCCCCGCGGCCTCATGCCGAACCCGAAGACCGGCACCGTGACCATGGACACCGCCAAGGCCGTCTCCGACATCAAGGGCGGCAAGATCGAGTTCCGCGTCGACAAGCACGCGAACCTCCACTTCATCATCGGCAAGGCCTCGTTCGACGAGAAGTCGCTGGTCGAGAACTACGCGACCGCGCTCGAGGAGGTCCTGCGGCTCAAGCCGTCCGCCTCCAAGGGCCGCTACATCCTCAAGGCCACGATGAGCACCACGATGGGCCCGGGCATCCCGCTGGACTTCACCCGCACCCGCAACCTGCTCAGCGAGGAGTCCGCGGAGGCCTGAGTCCCCGCAGCCCCGCGCTGACCGCGAGCCCGCCACCTCCCAGGGGTGGCGGGCTCGCGGCATCCCCGGCCGGCGTGGTCGGGGGCAGGCCGTAGGGTGGGTGCGGACGCGGGGGACGAAACCCCCGGAAACCACACGGACCGCTGCACGCGGTCGACCGAGGGGGACCCATGAAGCGCACGACGATCGCCGCTGCCGTGCTGGCGGCGGCACTGGGGCTCGCCGGCTGCGGCAGCGCCACCGACTCCGGCTCGGGCGCCGCGGCCAAGAGCTCCTCGCCCGCCGCGGTCAAGTCCGGCGACACCGTCGACGGCGCCGCGCTCGCCAAGCGGATGACCGACGCCATGGTCGCGGCCGGCTCCGGCTCGATGGCGATGGACTTCGGCGGCCAGGGCAAGGCCAGCGGCAGCTTCGTCATGAAGGACAGCTCGATGGAGCAGCAGATGACCATGGAGCTCCAGGGCGAGAAGCTCGAGGTCGTCTCGATCGGCGGCGTCATCTACATGAAGGGCCTGCCCGGCTCGGAGAAGCCGTGGGTCAAGATCGACCCCAAGGCCGACGACCCGGTGAGCAAGATGTTCGCCGGCCTGGGCGGCCAGGACAACGACCCGCGCCAGTTCGCCAAGGCGCTGCAGGGGACCAGGGCCAAGGTCGTCGGCACGGCCGGCGACACGACCGAGTACGAGGTCACCATCGACCCCACCAAGCTGCTCGGCGGCACGGGCGGCTCGACCGCGGCCCCGTCGGTCGCGCCGGTGACCGCGCACTACACCTTGGACAAGCAGGACCGCCCCACCCTGATGACCACCCAGGTGCAGGGCCAGACGCTCAAGATCACGTTCTCGGACTGGGGGAAGAAGTCCACCATCACCGCGCCGCCGGCCGACCAGGTGGGGACCTTCAAGCTCCCCACCGGCTGAGTCCGCCCCGTCCCGGGCGCCGGGGGCCGCAGCGATTTGGTCGCTGCGGCCCCCGCCGCGTACTCTGGGGTCTGACCAGAGACCGCTTGGTTGTCGCCGTGCCCGGCACGGAGACCGAAGGTCCCACCTGAGGTGGGCGCCAGCGCAGGCCGGAAACACCGAACTACCGCCTCGTCGGTATGCCGTGAGCCCCGCGCCCTGTGCCGGGGCTTTCTTCATGTGGGAGCCGGCCCCGGGCGGTCGCACACCACGGAAGGGAGGCCCCATGGCCAAGGCTGACAAGGCTGCCGCCATCGCCGAGCTGTCGGACAGGTTCCGCAACTCCGGCGCGGCCGTGCTGACCGAGTACCGCGGGCTGTCGGTGAAGCAGATCACCGACCTGCGGAACTCGCTGCGCGGGAACGCCACCTTCGCCGTCGTGAAGAACACGCTCACCGAGCTCGCCGCCAAGGAGGCCGGAGTCACGGCCTTCGACGGCCAGCTCGTCGGCCCCTCCGCCATCGCCTTCGTCGATGGTGACCCGGTCGAGGCCGCCAAGGGCCTGCGTGACTTCGCCAAGGCGAACCCCCTCCTCGTGATCAAGGGCGGCGTCCTCGACGGCAAGGCCCTGTCTCCCGAGGAGATCACCAAGCTCGCGGACCTCGAGTCCCGCGAGGTCCTCCTGGCCAAGCTGGCCGGTGCCCTCCAGGCGTCGCTCAGCCAGGCCGTCTACCTCTTCGCCGCGCCGCTGTCGCAGACCGCTCGGGTCGTCGACGCGCTGCGGGCCAAGGTCGAGGCGGAGGGCCCCGTGGCCGCCGCTGGCACCGAGGCCGCCGAGGCCCCTGTGGCCGAGGCTCCGGAGACCCCCGCCGAGGCCCCCGCGGCCGAGGCCACCGCAGACGTCGCCGAGGGTGGCGACGAGAGCTGACCCCCCGGGGCCCGCTCACCAACCAAACCGCCACTCACGGCATACGAAGTAAGAGAAGAAAGGACGCCCACCATGGCGAAGCTCTCCACCGACGAGCTCCTTGAGGCCTTCAAGGAGATGACCCTCATCGAGCTCTCCGAGTTCGTGAAGCAGTTCGAGGACACCTTCAACGTCACCGCCGCCGCCCCGGTTGCCGTCGCGGCCGCCGGTGCGCCCGCCGCGGGCGGTGGCGACGCCGCCGCTGCCGAGGAGCAGGACGAGTTCGACGTCATCCTCGAGTCCGCTGGTGACAAGAAGATCCAGGTCATCAAGGAGGTCCGCGCGCTGACCTCCCTCGGCCTGAAGGAGGCCAAGGACCTCGTCGACGGCGCTCCGAAGCCGGTCCTGGAGAAGGTCGACAAGGCTGCTGCCGACAAGGCCAAGGAGGCCCTCGAGGGCGCCGGGGCCACCGTCACCCTCAAGTGACCTCGCGCTCCCTCTAGGGAGCACGAACTCCGCGAAGGCGGGTCCGACCACGGTCGGGCCCGCCTTCGTGCGTCCCCGGGCAGTCGCCGGTGCGCCCGCAGCTCAGCGGCGCAGGGGCTTGTCCCCGATCCGGGCCACGTCCTGCGCGAAGCGCGACGGCAGCCCCGTGGCACGCGCGCTGCCGTCGTGCGCGACGACCCGCACCACCGAGTCCCACGGCCCCGGCTGCTCCACGTGGTCGACGTCCGCCCACGCGACGGGGCGCCGAAGCGGCATCCGGATGCCGGTGGCGTCGACGACCACCTCCTGCCGCCGGTTCGCGAGGTATGCCGCCGTCCCCGTGAGCAGCACCCACACCACCTGGCCGACCACCCGCCCCTGCGGGGCGTGGCGGGCCACGTCCGCGACGAGCCCGGCCACCGCCAGGAGCGGCACGGCGCACGACGCCACCCGCAGCCACCGCGGCACGGCGCTGCGGGTGTCCCAGCGCAGCGAGTCCCCGCTCATGGCACGAGCATCCCCGAACCGGCCGGTTCCCGCCCGGGAGGCGCCGGCGAGGGGTGGGTCCAGGCATACCGGCCCGTAACCTCCGCGCCCGCGCCTCGTTGAGCCCTGCGAACCGGGGCCCTCATCGGGCATGCATTTTCACGACGAGGTGAGACGTGGGCACAGAGATCAAGGTCGAGGGCCTGACCAAGCGTTTCGGGTCGCAGCTGATCTGGAACGACGTGACGCTGACCCTCCCCGCTGGCGAGATCTCCGTGATGCTCGGCCCCTCGGGCACCGGCAAGTCCGTCTTCCTCAAGACCCTCGTGGGCCTGCTCAAGCCGGACGCCGGCTCGATCTGGATCCAGGGCCAGGACCTCACCCGCCTGCGCGAGCACGACCTGTACGAGGTGCGCAAGCTGTTCGGGGTGCTGTTCCAGGACGGCGCGCTCTTCGGCTCGATGAACCTCTTCGACAACGTGGCGTTCCCGCTGCGCGAGCACACGAAGAAGTCCGAGACCGAGATCCGGAACATCGTGCTCGAGAAGATGGAGCTGGTCGGCCTCCAGGGCGCCGAGGGCAAGCTGCCGGGCGAGATCTCGGGCGGTATGCGCAAGCGCGCCGGGCTCGCGCGGGCCCTGGTGCTCGACCCCGAGATCCTGCTCATCGACGAGCCCGACTCGGGCCTGGACCCGGTGCGCACGAGCTACATCAACCAGCTCTTCATCGACCTCAACGCCCAGATCGACGCGACCTTCCTCATCGTCACGCACGACATCAACTCCACGCGCACCGTGCCGGACAACATCGGCCTGCTGTACCACAAGCACCTCGCCATGTTCGGGCCGCGCGAGATGCTGCTCAGCTCGGAGGAGCCGGTCGTGCGGCAGTTCCTCAACGCCCAGACCATCGGCCCGATCGGCATGTCCGAGGAGAAGGACGCCGACGAGCTGGCCGCCGAGTCCGGCCAGGAGCTGCCGCCGCTGCCGCCCATCCCGCTGCAGCTGCGCACCAGCGACGGCTCGCCGCGCCGCGGTGAGCGCCCGGCGGGGGAGTGGTGCCGCGCCAACGGCGTCACCCCGCCCCCCGGGTCGTTCGAGTCGCACCACGCCGGCCTGACCATCCCCCGTGCCACCGAGCCCGAGGAAGCCCTGTCATGAGCAACCCGGTGACCGGTGCGCTCCGCCAGAGCGGCTCGCTCTTCGCGCTCGTCCTCGACGTCGTGCGGGCGCTGCCCCGCCGGCCCTTCCAGGCCAAGGAGTTCATCCAGCAGTGCTGGTTCATCGCCTCGGTGACGATCGTGCCGACGGCGCTCGTCTCGATCCCGTTCGGCGCGGTCATCGCCCTCCAGCTCGGCACCCTGACCCGCCAGCTCGGCGCGCAGTCCTTCACCGGCGCCGCCTCGGTGCTCGCCGTCATCCGCGAGGCGTCCCCGATCGTGACCGCCCTGCTCATCGCCGGCGCGGGCGGCTCGGCGATCTGCGCCGACCTCGGCTCGCGCAAGATCCGCGAGGAGATCGACGCCATGGAGGTGCTGGGCATCAGCCCGATCCAGCGGCTCGTCGTCCCCCGCGTGCTCGCCGCGATGCTCGTGGCCCTGCTGCTCAACGGTCTCGTGTCCGTCGTCGGCGTCGCGGGCGGCTACTTCTTCAACGTGATCATCCAGGGCGGCACGCCCGGTGCGTACATCGCCTCGTTCACCGCGCTCGCCCAGCTCGCCGACCTGTGGACCTCGGAGATCAAGGCGGTGATCTTCGGCTTCATCGCCGCCGTCGTCGCCTCGTACAAGGGACTGACCGCCGGCGGCGGCCCCAAGGGCGTCGGCGACGCCGTGAACCAGAGCGTGGTCATCACCTTCATGTTCCTGTTCGTCGTGAACTTCGTCGCCAGCGCCGTCTACTTCCAAGTCGTCCCCCAGAAGATCTGAAGGAGGTGCGCGAATGAGCAAGGTCCTCGACATCGCGGGGCGCCCGGGCCGGGCCCTCGACAGCCTGGGCGAGCAGATGCGCTTCTACGTGCGCTCCCTCGCCTGGAGCCCCCGCACGCTGCGCCGCTACAAGAAGGAGGTCGTGCGGCTGCTCGCCGAGGTCTCCCTCGGCTCCGGTGCCCTGTCCGTCATCGGCGGCACGGTCGGCGTCATCGCCTTCCTCGCCTTCTTCACCGGCAGCCAGGTCGGCCTGCAGGGGTACTCCTCGCTCAACCAGCTCGGCACGGGCGCGTTCACCGGCTTCGTCTCGGCCTACCTCAACACCCGTGAGATCGCCCCGCTGGTCGCCGGTCTCGCCCTCGCCGCCACGGTCGGCTGCGGCTTCACCGCCCAGCTCGGCGCCATGCGCATCTCCGAGGAGGTCGACGCGCTCGAGGTCATGGGCATCCCGTCGCTGCCCTTCCTCGTGACGACCCGCATGATCGCCGGGTTCGTGGCGGTGGTGCCGCTGTACGTGCTGGGCCTGCTCTCCTCCTACGGCGCGACCCGCTTCATCGTCGTCCACTACTTCGGGCAGTCGGCGGGCACGTACGACCACTACTTCCACCTCTTCCTGCCGCCGATCGACGTCCTCTACTCCTTCCTCAAGGTCATGGTGTTCGCGGTCGTGATCATCCTGATCCACTGCTACTACGGCTACACGGCGTCCGGCGGCCCGGCCGGCGTGGGCGTCGCGGTCGGCAAGGCCGTGCGCACCTCGATCGTGGCCATCAACATCGTGGACTTCTTCTTCTCGCTCGCCGTGTGGGGCGCCACCACGACCGTCCGGATCGCGGGGTAGCCGATGTCGCAGCACCCCGAGGACGGCGTGGGACCCGCGCGCGGCTGGATGTCGCGCCTGGGCAACCGCGCCTACGGCGTCGGCTTCGTCGTGGTCGTGCTCCTGCTCGTCGGCCTGTCCGTGGCCTCCTTCCAGAAGCGCTTCACCCCCGTCGTGACCGTCACGCTCCTGACCGACCGGGTCGGCTCGCAGCTCCAGGCGTCCTCCGACGTCAAGCTGCGGGGCCTGATCGTCGGGGAGGTGCGCAAGGTCGAGACGACCGGCAAGGGGGCGCGGCTGGTGCTGGCACTCGACCCCTCGACGGTCGGGCTCATCCCCGAGAACGTGTCGGCGCGCCTGCTGCCCAAGACGCTGTTCGGCGAGCGGTACGTCGACCTCGTCTCCCCGCAGGCGGGCAGCCCGGCGCGGCACCTGGAGGACGGCGACACGATCGAGCAGGACCGCACGAGCGTGGCGATCGAGCTGGAGAAGGTGTTCGACGACCTGTTGCCGTTGTTGCGGACGGTGCGGCCGGAGAAGCTGGCGACGACGTTGAACGCGTTGGCGTCGGCGTTGGAGGGCCGCGGCACGCGGCTGGGTCAGAACCTGGTGCTGGTGGACGACTACTTCAAGCAGCTGAACCCGAAGATGCCTGTGATCAAGGCGGACATCAGCGGGCTGGCTGACCTGGCGAGCACGTATGCCGTGGCGGCGCCGGACCTGGTGCGGGCGGCGACGAACCTCATCACGACGAACACGACGATCGTGACGAAGAAGGACCAGCTGGCGGGGTTCCTGGCCGGGACGGCCGGGTTCGCGAACACGACGGCGGACTTCCTGGACGCCAACGGTGACCGGATCATCCGGGTCGGGCAGGTCGGCCGGCCCAGCCTCGAGCTCTTCGCCCGCTACTCGCCGGAGTACCCCTGTATGGCCCAGGCCCTCACCAACTGGATCCCGCGCATCGACCAGGCCTGGCGGGACGCCACCTTCCACATCACGGTCGAGACCACCCCGCAGCGCGCCGGCTACCGCCCGGGGGAGGAGCCCCGATGGGGCGAGCACCGGGGCCCGACCTGCTACGGCCTGCCCGACCACTACGGCAGCCAGGCGAACCCGCGCAAGGGCATCCACTTCGCCGACGGCACCTCCGCCTCGGGGTCGAGCGCCGGCAGCGCGCTGCCGGCCATGTTCGCCGGGACCTCCGGCGTCGGCATACCCGACCCCGACGCCGGCCTCGCCGGGACCGAGCAGGAGCAGGCGCTCGTGTCCGCCCTGCTCGGGGCGCAGCGCACCAGCGGCTCCTCGGCGATCACGACCCTGCTCGCCGGCCCCATGCTCCGCGGATCGGTGGTGAGCCAACAGTGAGCACCCGTGCCAGCCTCGTGAAGTTCATCGTCTTCGTCGTCGCCACCCTGCTGGCGACCGGGACGCTGGCGGCCACCATCGCCAACACCCAGTTCGGCGACAAGAACACGTACCACGCGGTCTTCCAGGACGTGACCGGCCTGGCCGCCGGCCAGGAGGTCCGGATCGCCGGCGTGCGCGTCGGCGAGGTGAAGGCCATCGCCGTGGACAAGGACCGCATCCACGCCGACGTCACGTTCGACGTGCTCAAGACCAGCGTCCTCACCGCCGGCACCAAGGCGACCATCAAGTACCGCAACCTCGTCGGCGAGCGCTACATCGCCCTCACCCAGGAGGTCGGGGGAGCCACGCCCCTGCGGGACGGCGCGCGCATCGGCCTGGACCACACGCAGTCGGCCCTGGACCTGACCACGCTGTTCAACGGGTTCAAGCCGCTCTTCGCGGCGCTGTCGCCCAAGGACGTCAACGAGCTGTCCTCCAACATCATCAGCGTCCTGCAGGGCGAGGGCGGCAACATCAACTCGCTCCTGGCAAAGACCGCGTCCCTCACCTCGACCCTCGCCGACCGCGACGCCGTCATCGGCCGCACCATCGACAACCTCAACGCCGTGCTCGGCACCGTCGACGCCCACGACGCCGCCCTGAAGGAGCTGATCGACCAGCTCCAGCGGTTCGTCTCCGGGCTGGCGGCCGACCGCAAGACGATCGGGGCCTCGTTGACCAACATCAACTCGCTCACCGCGCAGACCGCGGACCTGCTGGCGGTCACCCGCCCGTCCATCAAGGACGACGTGTCCCAGCTGCGGGCGCTGAGCCAGAACCTCAACAAGCCCTCGAACACCGCGGCGTTCGAGAAGTTCCTCTCGACCTCCCCGGGCAAGATCAACACGATCACCCGGACCGCGACGTACGGCTCCTGGTTCAACTTCTACATGTGCGACTTCAGTGGCTCGGTCGTCATCCCGTCGGCCGGCCCCGGGCTGCCCGCGGTCAAGGTGCCCCTCGAGAAGCCGGCCGCACTCTCCGCCGCGAGGTGCAAGTGAGCATCCCCTTCCGTGAGCGCAACCCGGTCCCCATCGGCGCCGCTGGGCTGACCGTCATCGCCGTCCTGCTCGTCCTGGCGTTCAACATCGGCAACCTGCCCCTGCTCGGCGGCGGCCGGCACTACAGCGCGGCCTTCTCCGAGGCCGGCGGCCTGCTCAAGGGCGACGACGTCCGCATCGCCGGCGTCAAGGTCGGCAAGGTGGAGAGCGTCGACCTCGCCGGCGACCACGTCGTCGTCGACTTCAAGGTCACCGAGCCGGTGAGGTTCGGCACCCAGACCGGCGCCTCGGTGCGGATGAAGACCCTGCTCGGGCAGAAGTACCTCGCGCTCGAGCCCGGGGGCACCGGCCAGCTGAGGGCCGACTCGCAGATCCCGCTGGACCGCACCGTCTCCTCCTACGACATCGTCAACGCCTTCACCGACCTGGCGACCACCAGCGAGCGGATCGACACCGACCAGCTGGCGAAGTCGCTGACCACGCTGGCGACCGAGTTCAAGGACAGCCCGGCCGACGTCCGGGCCGCCCTCGACGGCCTCGGCCGGCTGTCGCGCACGATCGCCTCGCGCGACGCCCAGCTCAAGCAGCTGCTCGCCTCAGCCAACAGCGTCAGCGGCACGGTCGCCCAGCGCAACAAGGCCGTCGAGTCGATCATCAAGAACGCCGACCTGCTCATGGTGGAGCTGAGCGCCCGCAAGGACGCCATCCACACGCTCTTCACCAACACCTCGGCCATGGCCCAGCAGATCACCGGGCTCGTGCGGGACAACCGGGCCGAGCTCAAGCCGGCCCTGGACCAGCTGACCAAGGTCCTGGCCACGCTGCAGAAGCACGAGCAGGACCTCAGCGACACGATCGCCGCGATGGCGCCGTTCACGCGGCTCTTCTCCAACGTCCTCGGCAACGGCCGCTGGTTCGACACCTACATCGAGAACCTCACGGCCCCGGTCGCCGCGCCCGGAGGTGGCAACTGATGGCCCGTCGTCACGCGCTGCCGCGCCTGCCCCGTCTGCCCCGGGTGGGGCTCGTCGGCAAGCTCGTCTCCGCCCTCGTCGTCGTGGCGCTGGCCGCGGGCGCGTACGCCTTCTGGCCGCGCCACGACGCCGTCCACGTCACGGGGGAGTTCACCCGCGCCGTCGGCCTCTTCCCGGGGTCCGACGTCCGCATCCTCGGGGTGCAGGTCGGCAAGGTCACCGAGGTCACTCCCATGGGTGACAAGGTGCGGGTCCGGTTCGAGTTCGACCGCAAGTACAAGGTGCCGGCCGACGCGCAGGCCGCGGTCGTGGCGCCCTCGCTGGTGAGCGACCGCTACGTGCAGCTGCTCCCGGCATACCACGCAGGCCCGGTCATGAAGGACGGCGCGACGATCCCGCTCGACCGCACCGCGGTCCCCGTCGAGCTCGACCGGATCTCCCAGAGCCTGGACGACCTGCTCGTCGCGCTCGGCCCCGACGGCGCCAACAAGAACGGCGCGTTCTCGGAGGTGCTCAAGACAGGCGCGGCCAACCTCGACGGGCAGGGCCAGAAGATCCACGACACCAACCACGACCTGTCCACGGCACTCGAGACGCTCTCCGGCGGACGCAACGACCTGTTCGGGACGGTGAAGAACCTGCAGACGTTCACGACGATGCTCGCCACCAACGACGACCAGGTGCGCCGGCTCAACGCCGACCTCGCCACGGTCTCCCAGCAGCTCGACGGCGAGCGCGACGACCTCGCCGCCGCCCTGAAGAACCTGGCGGTCGCCCTCAGCGAGGTGAGCTCGTTCGTCCACGACAACCGCGCCGCGCTCACCACGAACCTCGACCAGCTGGCGTCCGTCACCGGCACGGTCGCCAAGCAGCGCGACGCGCTCGCCGAGACCCTGACCAACGCCCCGGTCGCGATCAGCAACCTGCAGAACGCCTACAACCCGGCCACCGGAACCCTGGACACCCGCGCCAACGTCAACGAGAACCTCAAGCTCGACAACCTCGTGTGCAGCCTCGTCGAGGCGAGCAACAACCCGCGCGCGGCCGCCATCTGCTCGCAGGCGAAGAAGGCCCTCAAGCCGGTCGAGGACCTGCTGGGCCAGCTCTCGGGCGCCGGGGTCAAGCTGCCGGTCAACCTGCTGTCCGCGATCCCGCAGGGTGCGTCCGCGACCGGCGCGGACGGCGGCGCCTCGGGCGCGTCGTCCGCCGCCCCCGCCGTCGTGGTCAACGGTGCCGACCCGACCCTGGGCGGCCTGCTGGGAGGTGCGCGATGAGCCTGTCGTCCCGTATGCCGCGGGGCCGGGTGCTCGCGGCCCTGGCCGCGAGCGCGGCCGTGGTGTCCGTGAGCGGCTGCCAGGGCGCCTTCGACCTGCCGCTGCCCGGTGGTGCCGCCCAGCACGGCGACGTCATCCGCGTCACCGCCGAGTTCGCCGACGTGCTCGACCTCGTGCCGCAGTCGTCGGTCAAGGTCGACCAGGTCACCGTCGGGTCGGTCGAGAAGATCGAGCTCAACGGCTGGACCGCGCGGGTCACCCTGCGCATCCCGAAGTCGGTGGACCTGCCCGACAACGCCGTCGCCGAGCTCAAGCAGACGTCCCTTCTCGGTGAGAAGTACGTCGAGCTCGCCCCGCCGACCGGGACCGCCCCCGAGGGCCGGCTGCGCGACGGCGACAACATCCCGATCGACCGCACGGGGCGCAACCCCGAGGTCGAGGAGGTGCTGTCGGCGATGTCGCTGCTGCTCAACGGCGGTGGCGTGGCCCAGCTCAAGACCATCGAGACCGAGCTGAACAACGCGATGCGGGGCAACCAGACCCAGATCCGCGACGTCATCAAGCAGCTCGACACCTTCGTCGGCGGCCTGGACGAGCAGAAGGCCGAGATCGTCCGCGCCATCGACAACATCGACAAGCTGGCCGCCAAGCTCGCGGCCCAGAAGGACGACCTGGCCAAGGCGCTGGAGTCCATGCCCAAGGGCCTGAAGGTCCTGGCCGACCAGCGCCAGCAGCTCGTGCAGATGCTCCAGGCCCTGAGCCGCCTCGGCGACGTCGGCACCAGGGTCATCTCCCAGAGCAAGGCCGACACCGCCGCCAACCTCAAGGCCCTCCAGCCGATCCTGACCCAGCTCACCAAGGCCGGCGACGCCCTGCCCAAGTCGATGCAGCTGCTGCTGACCTACCCGTTCTCCGACGGCACCACGGCGGCGATGAAGGGCGACTACACCAACATGTCGGCCGACCTCGACCTCAACCTCAAGAACTTGGCCGGCAACCTGTCCGGCGGCTCCGGCTCCGGCTCCGGCAGCGGCTCCGGCGGCGGCTCGGGCGGTGGCGGCCTGCCGATCCCGCTCCCGCTCCCCACCGGTCCCCTCCCGGGTGTGCCGACCCCCTCGGTGCCGGTGCCCACGCCGTCCAGCACCCCCACGGCCCCGGTGTGCTCCATCCCGATCCTGTGCTCGGGAGGTGCCGGATGATCCGCCGTGGCGTCAAGGTCCAGCTGTTCGCGTTCCTGATGATTACCCTGCTCACCGTCTCGGTGCTCTCGGCCAAGTACGTCGGCCTGTACGACCGGGTCGCCGGTGGCCAGTACCGCGTCTCCGCCGACTTCGAGCAGTCCGGCGGCATCTTCGTCGGCTCGGAGGTGTCCTACCGCGGGGTGACGGTGGGCCGGGTCGAGCGGCTCCGGCTGTCGAAGGACGGGGTGCTCGTCGACGCCCGGATCAACCGCGGCGTGAAGATCCCCAAGGACACCCGGGTCGTGGTCGAGAACCGCTCCGCCGTGGGGGAGCAGTACCTCGACTTCCAGCCGCGCACCGACGCAGGCCCCGACCTCAAGGACGGCGACACCGTCCCGCGCACGGACACGGGCTACCCGCTGCGGGTGGACAACCTCCTGCTGCACCTGGACCACACCGTCAACTCGGTCGACAAGCACGACCTGCAGGTCGTCGTCGACGAGCTGGGCAAGGGCTTCGCCGACGGCGGCACCGACCTGCAGCGGCTGCTCGACAGCGGCGACCGCCTGACCCGGTCCGCGACCGAGGCCCTCCCGCAGACGGTCAAGCTGCTCGACGACGGGCGGATCGTCCTGGACACCCAGCGCGACACCTCCGGGCAGATCAAGACCTTCGCGTCGGACTTCGCCGACCTCACGGGCACCCTGAAGTCGTCCGACGGCGACCTGCGCCTGGTGCTCGACCGCGGCGCCGTCGCCTCGCAGGAGCTGCAGGCCCTCATCCGCGACAACCAGGGCAACCTCGCCACGCTGCTGGCCAACCTCATCACCATCGGCCAGGTGACGACCTCGCGGGTCGACGGCATCCAGCAGCTGCTCGTCACCTACCCGGACGTCGTGGCCGGCGGCTACACCGTCGTCCCGGGCGACGGCACCGCGCACTTCGGGCTGGCGCTCGCCCAGAGCCCGCCCGTGTGCACCCAGGGCTACGGCGGCACCAAGCGGCGCTCGCCGGCCGACACCTCGGGCGGCAGGGCGAACACCTCGGCGCGCTGCACGGCGCCGCGGGGGTCGGGCACCACGGTGCGTGGCGCCCAGAACGCGCCCGGGCCCTCCTCGAGCACGGGCTCGGCCGTGCCGCTGGCTTTCGGCGACCAACCCGTATCCCCGGGCATGGCTGCCTCGTTGGGCATTCCGACACCACAGGTGTCGGTGCCCACGCCCCCCGCGGGAGGTGAGAGCAGCGATCCCTCGTGGTTGTGGATCATGAAGGAGGCTGCTCGATGACCACGATCACCACCCACGCCGGGAGGGCGGTGACGGCGACCGAGCGCGACCCCGCGCCCGAGCCGAGCACGGACACCAACCCCCGCACCGGGCCCAGGGCCCTGCACATCACGCCGAGGCACGTGTGGCTGCTCGCCGCCGTGGTCCTGGTCGCCGCCGTCGTGCTCGCGGCCACCTCGGGCCGCGAGTGGTATGCCGCGCGGCAGACCGACGAGGCGCACGCCGCCGCGACGGCCGCGGCCCGCCAGCTCGCCATCAACTTCGTCACGGTCGACTACCAGAAGGTCGACGCCGACACCGCGCGCGTGCGGGCCGGGGCGACGGGGGAGTTCCTCAAGAGCTACTCGTCGTCGGTGGACGAGCTGAAGAAGGTCCTGGTCGCCAACAAGACGGTCTCCACCGTGCAGCGCTCGGAGGCCGCGCTGGTCTCCGGCGACCGGGACTCGGCCGTCGCCCTCGTTGGCGTCGTCGCCCCCACGAAGAACACGGCCGTGCCGGCCGGCGAGACCAAGACGTACCGGATGCGCCTGGACCTGCGGAAGGTCGGCGAGACGTGGAAGGTGGAGAACCTTGAGTTCGTCGGCTGACACCAGGACCGCGCCCCGACGTCGGATCGCGGGGGAGCGGGGGCGCCCGCGCACCTCCCTGACGGCTCCGCCGCTGTCGGAGACGCGGGACCGGCAGGTCCCGGGCGCACAGGCAGCACGCGAGGCGCAGGAGCCGCCAGCCGCGCGCGGTGCCCGGGAGCGCTGGGCCGCCCTGCGCTCCGGACGGCAGGACCGTGCGGACGTGCGCGCTGCCCTGCCCGCCGAGGCCGCTGCCACCCCGGGGGGTCGGCGCCGCTGGGTGGCCCCTGTGGCCGTGCTCGTGGCGAGCCTCGCAGCCCTGGGGGTCGTGCTGGGCCTGACGCTGCAGGACGGCGGCGCCCAGGACCGGGCCGACCGGGCAGCGGCCAGCCAGGCCAGGACCTCGGTGGAGCAGCTGCTCAGCTACAACTACAAAACCATCGACGGGCAGGCCGCCCAGGTCGAGGGCCTGCTCACGGGGTCCTTCAAGGGCGAGTTCACCAGCGCCATGGACAAGACCATCAAGCCGATGGCGGTCAAGAACCAGACCGTCGTGCAGGCCAAGGTCTCGGACGTGGGCGTCATGAGCTCCTCGCCGACCACAGTGAAGGTGCTGGCGTTCGTCAACCAGGCGCGGGTCGGTGCCGACCAGAAGCAGCCCGTGGTCGACCAGAACCGGGTGATCGCGACCATGACGAAGGTCGGTGACCGCTGGCTGGTGAGCAAGGTCGACGCCTTCTGACCCCGCCGCCGCACCGCGCCTGACCCTGCCGCAACACCCCGCCTGACCTGCGACGACGTCCCCTCGGGGGCGTCGTCGCCGGCGTTCCGGGGCGCGGTCTGCACGCCACGCCGCCCGTTCCCCTTGACGTCGAGGCATTCGCCCGTCACCATCGTCTGCGTCGATCCGAACCCGGGGCTTGCGGCCTCGGCGAGACCCCCGTCGACAGCCCTGGTGGAAACCGGCTGGACACGGTTGGACAGTCCTGCCCTCGTGGGTCTATGCTCATCCTTTGCGCTGCCCTCTTTCGCCGACCCCATCGACACCAGCCCTTCGCCGTGCCCTCCGGCACGGATCCGTGGCCGGTGCTCCTCGTGGCCGACATGGTGGTCGGCGCGGCATCGGTTTCAACACAAGGCCCGTGGAAGGACCCCTCCTTGGCTGCCTCGCGCAACGCGACTCAGACTGTGTCCACCGCACGGACGGCTTCCGGCCGTCTGTCCTTCGCGAAGATCCGCGAACCCCTCGAGGTCCCCGACCTCCTGGCTCTCCAGACCGAGAGCTTCGACTGGCTCCTCGGCAACGAGCGCTGGCAGGCCCGGGTCGCCGAGGCGAAGGCCGAGGGCCGGGGCGACGTCCCCGACCGCTCGGGCCTCGAGGAGATCTTCGAGGAGATCTCGCCCATCGAGGACTTCAGCGGCTCCATGTCGCTGTCGTTCCGTGACCACCGCTTCGAGGAGGTCAAGTACTCCATCGAGGAGTGCAAGGAGCGGGACCAGACCTACTCCGCCCCGCTGTTCGTCACGGCGGAGTTCATGAACACCACCACCGGTGAGATCAAGAGCCAGACGGTCTTCATGGGCGACTTCCCGCTCATGACCGAGCGCGGCACCTTCATCATCAACGGCACTGAGCGCGTCGTCGTCTCCCAGCTGGTCCGCAGCCCGGGCGTCTACTTCGAGCGCACCCCGGACAAGACCTCCGACAAGGACGTCTACACCGCCAAGGTCATCCCGAGCCGTGGCGCCTGGCTCGAGTTCGAGATCGACAAGCGCGACATGGTCGGCGTCCGCGTCGACCGCAAGCGCAAGCAGTCGGTCACGGTGCTCCTCAAGGCCCTCGGCATGACCGAGGCCGACATCCTCGAGGAGTTCGGCGACTACGAGTCGATGCGCCTCACCCTGGAGAAGGACCACACGGCCGGCCAGGACGACGCGCTGCTCGACATCTACCGCAAGCTGCGCCCGGGCGAGCCGCCGACCCGTGAGGCCGCCCAGACCCTTCTGGACAACCTCTACTTCAACACCAAGCGCTACGACCTGGCCAAGGTCGGTCGCTACAAGATCGACCGCAAGCTGGGTGTGCCCGGTGCGCTGTCGGAGTCGGTGCTGTCGGTCGACGACATCGTCGCCACCATCAAGTACCTCGTCGCCCTGCACGCCGGTGAGTCCACCCTCACGGGCAAGAACGGCGAGGAGGTCGTGGTCGAGGTCGACGACATCGACCACTTCGGCAACCGCCGCCTGCGCAACGTCGGCGAGCTGATCCAGAACCAGGTCCGCACCGGCCTGTCCCGCATGGAGCGCGTCGTCCGCGAGCGCATGACCACGCAGGACGTCGAGGCGATCACGCCGCAGACCCTGATCAACATCCGCCCCGTGGTGGCCTCGATCAAGGAGTTCTTCGGCACCTCGCAGCTGTCGCAGTTCATGGACCAGAACAACCCGCTCGCGGGCCTGACGCACAAGCGGCGTCTGTCGGCCCTCGGCCCGGGTGGTCTGTCCCGTGACCGCGCCGGCATGGAGGTCCGTGACGTCCACCCGTCGCACTACGGCCGCATGTGCCCGATCGAGACCCCTGAGGGCCCGAACATCGGCCTCATCGGCTCGCTGGCGTCCTACGGGCGGATCAACGCGTTCGGCTTCATCGAGACGCCGTACCGCAAGGTCGTGAACGGTCGCGTCACCGACGAGATCCACTACCTGTCCGCCGACGAGGAGGACCGGCACGTCATCGCGCAGGCCAACGCCGTCATCGACGCCGAGGGCAACTTCACCGACGAGCGCGTCCTGGTCCGCACCAAGGGCGGCGAGGTCGACTACATCCCGGGTGAGGACGTCGACTTCATGGACGTCTCGGCCCGCCAGATGGTGTCGGCCGCGACCGCGCTGATCCCGTTCCTCGAGCACGACGACGCCAACCGCGCGCTCATGGGCTCGAACATGCAGCGCCAGGCGGTGCCGCTGGTCAAGTCCGAGGCGCCCCTGGTCGGCACCGGCATGGAGTACCGCGCCGCCCTCGACTCCGGCGACGTCGTCCGGGCCGAGGTCGCCGGTGTGGTCACCGAGGTCTCCGCCGACCTCGTCACCGTCGCCGGTGACGACGGCTCGACCCGCACCTACCGGATCGCCAAGTTCGCGCGCTCCAACCAGGGCACCTCCTACAACCAGGTCGTCGTCGTCAACGAGGGCGACCGGGTCGAGGCCGGCGGCGTCATCGCCGACGGTCCCGCCACCGACGGTGGCGAGATGGCGCTCGGGCGCAACCTGCTCGTGGCGTTCATGCCGTGGGAGGGCCACAACTACGAGGACGCGATCATCCTCAGCCAGCGCCTGGTGCAGGACGACGTCCTCTCCTCGATCCACATCGAGGAGCACGAGGTCGACGCCCGTGACACCAAGCTCGGCCCCGAGGAGATCACCCGGGACATCCCGAACGTCTCCGAGGACGTGCTGGCCGACCTCGACGAGCGCGGCATCATCCGCATCGGCGCCGAGGTCCGCGACGGCGACCTGCTCGTCGGCAAGGTCACGCCCAAGGGCGAGACCGAGCTGACCCCGGAGGAGCGCCTGCTGCGCGCCATCTTCGGCGAGAAGGCCCGCGAGGTCCGCGACACCTCCCTCAAGGTGCCCCACGGCGAGACCGGCACCGTCATCGGCGTCAAGGTCTTCGACAAGGACGAGGGCGACGACCTGCCCCCGGGCGTGAACCAGCTGGTGCGCGTCTACGTGGCCAACAAGCGCAAGATCACCGACGGTGACAAGCTGGCCGGCCGCCACGGCAACAAGGGCGTCATCTCCAAGATCCTCCCGGTCGAGGACATGCCGTTCCTCGAGGACGGCACGCCCGTCGACGTCGTGCTCAACCCGCTCGGTGTCCCCGGTCGTATGAACGTCGGCCAGATCCTCGAGCTCCACCTCGGCTGGGCAGCCAGCCGCGGCTGGGAGATCGCGGAGAACCCGGAGTGGGCCAGGCTCATCCCCGAGGACGCGCGCCAGGCCCCGGCCGGCACCCGCGTCGCCTCCCCGGTGTTCGACGGTGTGCGCGAGGACGAGATCGTGGGTCTGCTCGACTCCACGCTCAAGACGCGCGACGACGTCCGCCTCATCGACGGCTCGGGCAAGGCCCGGCTCTTCGACGGCCGCTCCGGCGAGCCGTTCCCGGAGCCGGTGTCGGTCGGCTACATGTACATCCTCAAGCTGCACCACCTCGTGGACGACAAGATCCACGCCCGCAGCACCGGCCCGTACTCCATGATCACCCAGCAGCCGCTCGGTGGTAAGGCGCAGTTCGGTGGCCAGCGCTTCGGTGAGATGGAGGTGTGGGCACTCGAGGCGTACGGCGCCGCCTACGCCCTCCAGGAGCTGCTGACGATCAAGTCCGACGACGTCCAGGGCCGCGTGAAGGTGTACGAGGCCATCGTCAAGGGCGACAACATCCCCGAGCCCGGCATCCCCGAGTCCTTCAAGGTGCTCATCAAGGAGATGCAGTCCCTCTGCCTGAACGTGGAGGTCCTCAACAGCGAGGGCACCGCGATCGAGATGAAGGAGTCCGACGAGGACGTCTTCCGCGCGGCCGAGGAGCTCGGAATCGACCTGTCCCGGCGCGAGCCCAGCTCGGTCGAGGAGGTGTGACGGGATGCCGCGTGGCCGCGCCCAGCGCCGGCCACGCGGCACACCGCCCCTCCTGACGACCACCCCCTTGAGTTCTACCTAGAGACACGAGAGAAGGAACCACGTGCTCGACGTCAACTTCTTCGACGAGCTGCGCATCGGCCTGGCCACGGCGGAGGACATCCGCCAGTGGAGCCACGGCGAGGTCAAGAAGCCGGAGACCATCAACTACCGCACCCTGAAGCCGGAGAAGGAGGGCCTGTTCTGCGAGCGCATCTTCGGCCCCACCCGGGACTGGGAGTGCAACTGCGGCAAGTACAAGCGCGTCCGCTTCAAGGGCATCATCTGTGAGCGCTGCGGCGTCGAGGTCACCCGCGCCAAGGTGCGTCGTGAGCGGATGGGCCACATCGAGCTCGCCGCCCCCGTCACCCACATCTGGTACTTCAAGGGTGTCCCGTCGCGCCTGGGCTACCTGCTCGACCTCGCCCCGAAGGACCTCGAGAAGGTCATCTACTTCGCGGCCTACATGATCACCTCGGTCGACGAGGAGCAGCGCCACAAGGACCTGCCCTCGCTCGAGGCTCAGATCGAGGTCGAGAAGAAGGAGTTCGAGAACAAGCGCGACTCCGACATCGACACCCGTGCCAAGAAGCTCGAGGCCGACCTGGCCGAGCTCGAGGCCGAGGGTGCCAAGGCCGACGCCCGCCGCAAGGTGCGCGAGTCCGCCGAGCGCGAGATGAACCAGATCCGCAAGCGCGCGGACCAGCAGATCGAGCGCCTCGAGCAGGTCTGGGACCGGTTCAAGAACCTCAAGGTCCAGGACCTCGAGGGCGACGAGATCCTCTACCGCGAGATGCGCGACCGGTTCGGCCTCTACTTCGAGGGCGGCATGGGCGCGGCGGCGATCCAGAAGCGCCTGGAGACCTTCGACCTCGAGGCCGAGGCGGAGCTCCTGCGCGAGATCATCGCCACCGGCAAGGGCCAGAAGAAGACCCGCGCCCTCAAGCGGCTCAAGGTCGTCACCGCCTTCCAGGCGACGAGCAACAAGCCCGCGGGCATGGTCCTGGACGCCGTCCCGGTCATCCCGCCGGACCTGCGCCCGATGGTCCAGCTCGACGGTGGCCGCTTCG
>NZ_JAWDIC010000002.1:300000-380843 GCF_032464895.1 Phycicoccus sp. M110.8 | reverse complement strand
GGGGGGGGGGGGGGGGGGGGGGGGGGGGGGGGGGGGGGGGGGGGGGGGGGCGGGGGGGGGGGGGGGGGGGGGGGGGGGGGGGGGGGGGCCCGGGTGGCGGTCTCGACACGATCCGGTCAGCACTTGGTCAAAACGGCGCCCGGAGCACGCCTGCTCGACTAGGTTGCCCGCGGCGTGGTGAAACCAGTGGAGGCGTGTGCCCTCCACGACCCCGGGGCAGGCCGGAGGATGGTCGGCTGCCGCGCGCAAGGAGACCTTCGTGTCGATGCCGTCCCGGGCACGCCACCGTCGGGGCCACGTGGCTGCCGTCGGCACCACCGCCCTCGCCCTGGTCGCCGCCGCCGCACTCGGCGGGGCGGCCCCTGCGGCCGCCTCTCCGGCCCCGGCCGCTGCGGCCGCCTCGAAGCCCGAGCACCGCACGCGTGCCTCGGTGCCGGCCGGGACCACCTCGGCGGGGTCGTTCCGCCTCGGGACCCAGCGCAGCGCCGGCGAGAAGGTCGACCGCTCGCTCGCCGGTGCCAAGGGCGCCGTCGACGTCATGATCGAGCTCGACGCCCGCTCGGCCACGTCGGCATACCTCTCCGCACGGCCCCGCGGCATCGCCGCTGCCAAGGGCGCCGCGCGGGCCCAGACGCTCACCGTCCGCCGCGCCCAGCGCGGCGTCGAGGCGGCCTTCGGTCGCTCCGCCACGCGGGCGCGCACGCTGTACCGCAGCCACGCGCTGTACTCCGGTGTCGCGGTCCGCACCGACGCCAGCCGGCTGCGGGCCCTCGCCGCCCTGCCCGGGGTCAAGGCGGTGCACCGGATCGTGCCCAAGCAGCCCTCCAACTCCTCCTCGGTGCCGCTCATCGGGGCGCCGCAGGTCTGGCACGCGAACGGCCAGACGGGTCAGGGCGTCCGCATCGGCATCATCGACACCGGCATCGACTACACCCACGCCGACTTCGGCGGCCCGGGCACCACGGCAGCCTTCGACGCCGCCAAGGCCACGAACACGTTCACCCCGACCGCCAAGGTCGTCGGCGGGTACGACTTCGCCGGCGACGCGTACAACCCCAGCGAGGGCGTCGACACCCCGGTGCCCGACGACAACCCGCTCGACTGCGAGGGCCACGGCTCCCACGTCGCGGGCACGACCGCCGGTCTCGGTGTCGGCAAGGACGGCCAGACGTGGGCCGGCGGCTACGACAAGGACATCGCGCCGTCGGACGTCAGCATCGGCCCGGGCGTGGCTCCCGGCGCCAAGCTCTACGCCCTCAAGGTCTTCGGCTGCGACGGAGACACCAACCTCGTGGGGCAGGCCCTGGAGTGGGCGGCCGACCCGAACGGCGACGGTGACGTCTCCGACCACCTCGACGTCGTCAACATGTCGCTCGGCTCGAGCTACGGCTCGCCGGACGACCCCGACGCCGTCGCGTCCAACGCCCTCGCCGCCCTCGGCACGGTGGTCGTGGCCTCGATGGGCAACAGCGGCGACGTCTACGAGGTCGGCGGCGCGCCGGGCAACGCGACCCGCGTGCTCGCCGTGGCCGCCAGCGACGACGGCAACGACGTCGTCGACGGCCTCAAGGTCGACAGCCCGACCGGCATCGAGCCGGCCGACACCGTCGACGGCACGCAGGACGACGTCTTCGCCGCGCTCAAGTCCACGAGCTACGACTGGGTGAAGGGGCCGGGCGTGACGGACACGGCCGTCGTCACCCTCGGGGACTGGACCCAGCCGGAGACGGACACGAACAACTCCGACGCCTGCACCGTCCTGTCCTCCGCCGACGCCGCGAAGGTCGCGGGCAAGGTCGTCCTCACCAAGTGGTACGACGGCACCGGCCGGCGCTGCGGCTCGGCCGGGCGGTCGCAGAACCTTCTCGACGCCGGCGCCGCCGGGGTCATCTTCGGCAGCGACGTCAACTCGTTCTCGGCCGGCGTGCTCGGCGCCAAGGGCATCCCGGCCATGCTGACGGTCAACCAGGCGACCAAGGCCATCAAGGCCGCCCTCGACGCCTCGACCCCCGTCACCGTCACCATGACCAACGCCCTGCGCAACGCCGTCACCGTCGTGGACAAGGGCGCGGTCGACCAGCTCGCCGGGTTCTCCTCCCGGGGCATCGGCGTCGCCGGAACGGTCAAGCCCGACGTCGCCGCGCCCGGCGTTACGACCTTCTCGGTCGCCGTCGGCACCGGCAACGAGGGCATCGCCGAGAGCGGCACCTCCATGGCCTCGCCGCACGTGGCGGGTGAGGCCGCCCTCGTGCGCGCCTCCCACCCGACGTGGTCGGTCGAGGAGGTCAAGGCCGCGATCATGAACACCGCGACCCAGGACGTCTACGTCGGCCCGAACCACGTGGGCGCCTCGTACGGTCCGGAGCGGGTCGGCTCGGGCCGGGTCCAGGTCGCCGGCGCGGTCGACACGACCACCCTCGCGTACGTCGAGGACACCCCCGGCGCGGTCGGGGTCTCCTTCGGCCCGGTTGCGGTGACCGCCCCCACCACCACGCTGCGCAAGACGGTCCGGGTCGAGAACAAGGCGTCCACCGGCACCGCGGCATACACGATCGCCTACCAGCCGGCGCACCCGACGCCGGGCGTGACGTACACGTTCAGCCCGACCCAGGTCAGCGTCCCAGCCGGCGGCTCGGCCGACGTCACGGTCACCGCCACCATCACGCGCTCGCAGCTGCGGGCGGTGCCGGACCCGACGACCAGCAGCGACCCGCTGGGACTGGGGATCAAGCGCAGCTACCGGGCGGACGCCAGCGGGCGCATGGTCCTGACACCGGTGGGCGACACCACCCCGGGCGCCCTGCGCGTGCCGGTGTGGTCCGCACCGCGGCCGGCCTCGACGATGTCCGCGGCGGGCACGGCCGTGGTGTCCGGCCCGACCGGCCTGAAGTCCGGGTCGCTGCGGCTCACCGGCACGGGCGTGGGCGACGAGACGGCCGTCAGCAGCACGGACTACCTCTCCAGCGTCTCGACCTTCCAGCTCCAGGGCAGCAGCGCGAAGCTGCCGGCCTGCTCGACCGGCCTGCCCCCCGGGTGCGTCGCCCTGGCCGACGACCGCTCCGCCGACCTCAGGTACGTCGGCAGCGCCTCGGACCTGCCGGCCTACCCCGACGCCACGTCGGCGATGGCCAACGGGCTCGTGTCGTTCGGGATCAGCAGCTGGGGACCGTGGCGCACGCCGGCCTCCTACACCGAGTTCGACGTGTGGATCGACGCCAATGCTGACGGGAAGCCCGACGCGGTCACCTACAACACCCGGGTGACGACGACGGACGACTACGACTACTTCATCGCCGAGACCGTGGACATCCGCAACGCCGACCCGTCGAAGTGGGAGCTCGTCGACCAGGAGCTCCTGAACGGGTGGGACGGGTCGTTCGACACGAACCTCTTCAACAGCGACTCGCTCGCGCTGCCGGTGTCGGTGGCTGCGCTCCAGGACGCCGGCCTCGTCTCGGGCCCGTCGGCCAGGTTGCGCTACTGGGTCGAGTCGTCCACCGCGGAGGCGGGTGGCGTCGACGCGGTCGGGTCGAGCTCGGCGCCGATGACCCTGTCCATCGGGTCCCCGGCCCTCGCGGCGTACGGCGACTACCTCACGCTCGCGAGCACCGACCTGCCGGGCGGGGTCCTGCACGTCAGGCGCGACCAGGCCACCATCGCGTCGGACAAGCCCGCGGGCCTGCTGCTGGTGCACCACACGAACACCGACGGCAACCGGGCGCAGGTCGTGGGGGTCAAGGTCGCGTCGGCGACGCGGCTGTACGCCTCCACGACGTCGTACACCTACGGCGGCAAGCCGACCTACACCGCGACCCTCTTCCCGGCGACGTCCACCGGCACGGTGACGTTCAGGGACAACGGCCGCGCCGTCAGGACCGTCACGGTCACGAGCGGCAAGGCGGTGTACACGGCGTCCGGACAGACCCGCGGGACCCACTCGATGACGGCGACGTACAACGGCGACGCCGTCACGGTGGGCAGCTCCTCGGGGACGGTCAAGGTCACGGTCAAGGGACTCGCGAGCCACGCGACGCTGAAGGCGAGCTACACCCGGTACGCCTACGGGTACCGGCCGCCGCTCATGACGGCCACGGTGACGCCCTCCTGGGCGACCGGGACGGTGACCTTCAAGGACGGCAGCCGGGTGCTGTGGACCGGCGCCGTCCGCAGCGGCAAGACCGTCTACCGCCTGCCGAAGCTGGCGCGGGGGACCCACCGGGTGACCGCGGTCTACAACGGCTCGTACAACTACGCCCCGGCCACCTCCACGGTGGTCACCATCACCGTGCGCTGAGCGCGCAGGCGCACGACACCGGGGTCCCCGCCGCCCGGCGGGGGCCCCGGTCCCGTTCGCAGGTGTGCCGGCCTGAGGGCTCCCGCCCGGCCGCCAGGGGCGGCGCCGCGCCGGGCCTGCGCTCGGCCGTCACGGTCGGCGCCGCGCCCGGGCGCCGCCGGCCAGGGGTGTCAGCCGAGCCAGGAGCCGCGGCGCAGCACGCGGCGCAGCGACAGGGCGTCGTCGACGACGAGCAGGTCGGCCCGCTGCCCGGCCGCCAGGCTGCCGACACCCTCGAGCGAGAGCGCGGCGGCAGGCGTCCGGCTCGCCGCCGTCACGGCGTCGAGGAGGTCGAGGCCTAGGTCCTGCACGCACCAGCGCACCTGCTCCAGCAGCGTGGAGACACCGCCGGCCAGTGAGCCGTCCTTGACCAGCCTGGCCTCGCGGCCCACGACCCGGACGGCCTGGCCGCCGAGGGTGTACTCGCCGTCGGACAGGCCGCCGGCGGACATCGAGTCGCTGACGAGCGCGATGTTCGCCGCCCCCACCGTGTCGAACACCATGCGCACGGTGCCCGCCGCGAGGTGCACGCCGTCGGCGATGACCTCGACGACGGCCTCGCCCCGCGCGGCGGCCGCGAGCGCGGCGGCGACCGGCCCGGGGGTGCGGTGGTGCAGGGGCGGCATGCCGTTGAAGAGATGTGTCACCAGCGGTCGACCGCCCCTCGCCCCGGCCGCCCGCACCCGCTCCAGGGCCCGGGCTGCCACCTCCCACGGGGCGTCGGTGTGCCCGACGGCCGCGAGGGCCCCGGCAGCGGCGAGCCGCGCGGGCAGCTCGTCGGCGCCCGCGCGCTCCGGCGCGTACGTCATGTGCGCGAACCACGGGCCGGCCGCCGCGGCGACCTGCTCGACGAAGCCGGAGTCGGGGTCGGTCAGGGCGTCCGGGTTCTGCGCGCCGCAGCGGTCGACCGACAGGAACGGGCCCTCGAGGTGGATGCCGGCGAGCTCGCCCGCCTCGGCGAGGGGGACCAGCGTCGCGATGCCGGCGAGCAGGACGTCCTGCGGCGCGGAGACGAGCGAGCCGACGACGGAGGTGCTGCCGGCCCGGTGGTGGCGAGCCACCGCCCGCGTGGCCGAGCCGGCGTCGGTGCCGAACTCCCCGCCCGCGCCGCCGTGGCAGTGCACGTCGACGAGGCCGGGCAGGATCGTCGCGCCCGGCTCCCAGCCGGGCGGTGTGGGCGCCTGCGCCCACTGCGCCGGCACCCCGGCGCGCTCACCGGCATACGCGATGGTGCCGCCGTCGACGACCACGGCACCGTCGGCCACCACCCGGTCGGGCAGGACGGTGCGGCCGTGGAGCAGGACGGTGGTGTCGGCAGGCGTCGAGGTCACGACAGGATGATGGACCGGGTGAGGTGGCGGGGGCGATCCGGGTCGACCCCGGCGAGTCGCGCCTTGACCAGGCACAGGCGGTGCAGCCGCACGAGGTCCGCGAGCGGGTCGATGTCGCGGTGCTCGAACCAGGCGCCGGTCGCGCGCACGTCCTCGGCCAGGCCGCTCGGCACCTCGCCGAACGCCCACGTGGCGCGGCCCGGGGTGGCGATGCTGATCGGGCCGTGGCGGTACTCCATCGCGGGGTACGCCTCGGTCCAGAACTGTGCCGACTCGCGCAGCTTCAGCGCCGCCTCCTGTGCCAGACCGACGGTCCAGCCGCGGCCGAGGAAGGTGAGCTGCTCGGCGTCGGCCACGCCGGCCAGGGCGGCCGCCTCGTCCTCGGCGAGCACCGCGCGCGCCTGCTCGGCGATCGCGGTGACGTCCTCGCCCAGGGTCGCGCGCAGCAGGGCGAGCGTCGTCGTGGCGAAGCGGGTCTGCACGACCGACTGCTCGTCGACCTCGGGCAGCAGCAGGGTGCGCTCGGCGAGGTCCGGGATCGGCGTGCCGGCGGTGGCCACGATCGCGGTCGTGGGCCGGCCCTGCTCGGCGAGCCGGCCGACGAGCTCGACCACCTCGGTCGTCGTGCCGGAGCGGGAGATCGCCACCACCCGGTCGAAGGTGCGCGTGGTGGGGAACTCGCTGGCAGCGTGGGCCTCGGTGTGGCCGTGGCCGGCCGCCTCGCGCAGGACGGCGTACGCCTGCGCCATGTAGTAGCTGGTGCCGCAGCCGACGACGGCGACGCGCTCGCCGGGGGCGGGCAGGGCTGCCCGGGCCTCGTCGAGGCGCCCCAGGACGGCCACCCAGTCGTCGGGCTGGCTGGCGATCTCGGCGGCGAGGTGGCTGGCGTGCTCGGTCATGGGTGGGGGCTCCTTCGCCTGGCCTGAGTGATTTAGACTGCTCAGAGTCTCGGGCAATCAGATTCGATCAGTCAAGCGCAGCTCGTCCCGATCAGTCCGTTCGGTCCTTGTGCGCGCAGGTGCGTGCGGATCCGCTTGACGCCGAGGAGGCCTGCGCGCCAAGGTGTGCGGCAGGGTCGCCTGTTCGTGAGTGAATTACCCGACAAACGAAACAAAACGATCAGGGCTTCGTGAAGGGAGCAGGTGTGGCCAACGGCGCGGCGAAGTCCCTCGACCGGGGTGCCCGGTGGAGCGCGCTGCTCGGCCTGCTCGCCGAGCGCGGTCGGCTCAGCGTCGGCGAGGTCGTCGACGTCCTGGGCGTCTCTGAGGCCACCGTGCGCCGCGACTTCAGCGACCTCGCCGCCCAGCAGCTCGTGACCCGCACGCACGGCGGCATCGTGGCCACGGCCGTCGCCTACGACCTGCCGGCGCGCTACAAGCAGGCCGGCGCCGACGACGCCAAGGAGCGGATCGCCGCCCACGCGGCGGACCTGGTCCGGGACGGCACCGTGGTCGGCTTCAACGGCGGCACGACGACCAGCGCCGTCGCCCGCCGCCTCGCTGCCCGGTCCGACCTGGCGATGTCCTCCACCCGTCCGGCCATCACCGTCGTGACCAACGCCCTCAACATCGCCACCGAGATGGTCCTGCGGCCCTTCGTGCGCTGCGTGTCCCTCGGCGGGGTGGCCCGGCCCGAGTCCTACGAGCTGTCCGGACCGCTCGCCACCATGGTGCTCAACGAGCTGTGGCTCGACACCGTCGTGCTCGGTGTCGACGCGGTCTCCGGTGGTGCCGGGGCGATGTGCCACCACGAGGGCGAGGCGGGGATCAACGCGCTCATGGTCGAGCGCGCCGACCGCGTCGTCGTCGTGGCGACCGGGGCCAAGATCGGGGCCCGGGCCTTCGCCCGCATCTGCCTGCCCTCGCGGATCGAGACGGTCGTCACCGACGACACCGCCGACCCCGCTGCCGTCGCCGACCTGCGCGCGGCGGGCGTGACGGTGGAGGTGGTCTGAGCGGTGACCGCCGTCGTGGCCGCCGTCGACGTCGGCGGCACCCGGATGAAGGCCGCCCTCGTGGACCGGGACGGCCGCGAGGTGGTGACCCTCACCCGGCCGACACCCTCGGCGCTCGACGTGCCCGGCGCGCTCGTGCGGGCCGTCGCCGACACCGTGGCCGAGCTCCGGGATGCCGCCCGTGACCTGACAGAGGGGGCCGGACCCGAGTCCTCCACCGTCGACGCCCCCACCGTCGACGCGCCCGAGGTCGACGCGCCCGAGGTCGTCGCGGCCGGCGTCGTCGTCCCCGGCATCGTCGACGACGGGCGGGGCGTCGCGGTCTGGGCGTCGAACCTCGGCTGGCGCGACCTGCCCGTCACCGGGCCCCTGTCCGAGCTCCTGGGCGTGCCCGTGGCGCTCGGCCACGACGTGCGCGCCGGCCTGCGGGCCGAGGTCGCCTGGGGTGCCGCGGCCGGCTCGCGCAACGTGCTCTTCATCCCCCTCGGCACCGGGATCGCGGGAGCCCTCATGCTCGACGGCCACGTCGTGGCCGCCGACGGCTGGGCCGGCGAGATCGGCCACGTCGTCGTGGAGCCCGAGGGCCTGCCCTGCCCCTGCGGCCAGCGCGGCTGCCTGGAGACCGTGGCGTCCGCGTCCGCCATCGCGCGGGCGTATGCCGCGCGCACCGCCGGGCGGGGCGGGGTGCCGCACGACGCCGAGGCGGTCGCTGCCCTGGTGCGCGCCGGTGACGCCGACGCCGTCGCGGTCTGGGACCACGCGGTGGCCGCCCTGGCCCGCATCCTGGTGATGATGACGACCGCCACCGGCATCGACCACATCCTCGTCGGGGGAGGGCTGGCGCAGAGCGGGGAGACGCTGCTGGCCCCCCTGCGCGAGGCGGTCCGGGCGTCGCTCACCTTCCAGCGCGAGCCGCACATCGAGCGGGCGCGGCTGGGCGAGCGCGCCGGGTGCCTGGGCGCGGCCTGCCTGGCCTGGGACCTCACGTGATCCTCACCGTCACCCCCAACCCGGCCCTGGACGTGACGTACGACGTCGACCGGCTCGTGCCGCACGCGAGCCACCGCGTGCGGCAGGTCCGCGAGCGCGCCGGCGGCAAGGGGGTCAACGTCGCCTCCGTCCTGGCCCTGCTGGGTGAGCCCGTCCTCGTCACGGGAGTCGTCGGCGGTGCGTCCGGTGACGAGCTGCGCGGCGACCTCGACCGCCGGGGGATCCGCCACGACCTGCTGGCGGGCGAGCTGCCGACGCGCCGGACCGTCACCGTCGTCTCGGCGCAGGACGGTGACGCCACCGCCTTCAACGAGCCGGGCTCGCCCTGGCCGAGCGGGCTGCGCGATGCGCTCGTCGTCCACGTGGAGCGCCTGCTGCGGGTGCACCGCCCCGCTGTCCTCGTGGTCTCCGGCAGCGTGCCGCCCGGCTTCGGTGGCGAGGGGTGCGCGGCGCTCGTCTCCGCGGGCCGTGCGGCCGGCGCCCGCGTCGTCCTCGACACGTCACAGGACGCCCTCGTCGGCGCCCTGCCCAGCGGTCCGGACGTCGTCAAGCCCAACCGCGACGAGCTGTATGCCGTGACCGGCACCACGGACCCGGTCGAGGGCGCCAACGCCCTGCAGGACCAGGGCGCTCGGCACGTGCTGGTCTCGCTCGGCGCCGACGGCATGGTCCTCGTCGAGCCCGAGGGCACGGTCCGGCGCGCCCGGCTGCCCGAGCCCCTGCGGGGCAACCCCACCGGCGCGGGCGACGCCTGCGTCGCCGCGGTCGCGAGGGGGCTGGCCGGCGGGTCGGCCTGGCCGGACGTACTGGCCGACGCGGTCGCGTGGTCCGCCGCCGCCGTCCTGAGCCCGGTGGCCGGCGAGGTGTCGGTGCAGGACGTCGCGCGGCTGCGCGCGGTGGTCACGGTCGAGGGCACGGAGGTGCGCTGAGGTGCTGGTGGGACTGGATGAGGTGCTGGCGCGGGCCAGGGCGGACGGGCGCGGCGTGGGGGCGTTCAACGTCATCCACCTCGAGCACGCGGAGGCCCTGGTCGGTGCCGCCGAGGACTCCGGCCTGCCGGTGGTCCTGCAGGTCAGTGAGAACACCGTGCGCTGGCACGGCTCGCTGGCGCCGCTCGCCGCAGCGACCCGGGCGCTGGCCGAGCAGTCGCCGGCCCAGGTGGTGCTGCACCTCGACCACGCCACCTCCCGCGAGCTCGTCACGCAGGCCCTGGCGCTGGGCTTCACGTCGGTCATGTTCGACGGCTCGACGCTGCCGGACGAGCGCAACCGCGCCGAGACCCGGCAGGTCGTGCGCGAGTGCCACGACGCCGGGGTCGCGGTCGAGGCCGAGCTCGGCGAGATCGGCGGCAAGGACGGCGTGCACGCGCCCGGTGCCCGCACGGACCCGCACGACGCCGCACGGTTCGTCGAGGACACCGGCGTGGACGCGCTCGCGGTCGCCGTCGGCACGTCGCACGCGATGACCGAGCGCACGGCCGCCCTCGACCTCGAGCTCATCGGCGCGATCCGTGGGCGGGTGCCCGTGCCGCTGGTCCTGCACGGGTCGTCCGGCGTCGCCGACGACGGCCTCGTCGACGCCGTGCGCGCCGGGATGACGAAGGTCAACATCGCCACGCACCTGCAGGGCGTCTTCACCGCCGCCGTCCGGGGCGTGCTCGACGCCGACCCGCGCGTCGTCGACACCCGGAAGTACCTGGCGCCCGCGCGCGAGGCCGTGCGCGCCGAGGCCGCGCGGCTGCTCACCCTCCTCGCCCTGCGCTGAGGAAGGGCCGCGCGAGCGGGGAGCCGCGCGGCATACGCTCGGGGCATGAGCGACCTGCACTGCCCGGCGACGCTGCTCGTCGCGCGCCACGGCGACGCGGAGTACGGCCACCCGTCGGTGCTGTCGGACGAGGGCGGCTGGCTCAGCGAGCGGGGCCGCGAGCAGGTCCACGCGCTCGCGGAGTCGCTGCGCGGACGCAACGTCGCCCGGGTGCACACCAGCCCCCTCCAGCGCGCCGTGGAGTCCGGCGCCCTGGCCGCGCAGGTGCTCGGCGTGGACAGCGTCGTCGTCGAGGGCCTCGAGGAGTTCTCCGTGGGAGCGTTGGCCGGGCGCCCGCACGACGACCCCGAGCTCATGTCCGTGTTCAGGGCCTGGATGCACGGCGACCTCGGGCGGTTCATCCCCGGCGGTGAGACCGGCGCCGAGGTCGTGGCGCGCTACCGCGAGGCGTTGCTCTCGATCGCCGACCAGCACCGTGGCGAGACCGTGCTCGTGTTCAGCCACGGGGGAGTGATGTCGTTCGTGCTGCCGCGGATCGACGGGCCGGTGCGCGCCGACCTCGCGGCGGCGGCGTTCCTGCCCAACTGCGGGATCGCCGAGGTCGCCGTCGACGGCGACGGGTTCGCCGTCCGCTGCTGGCCGGGCTCGGTGGACCGCTCGGTCGTCTGACGCGGGGTCGTGGGTGTGGCCTAGAAGAGGCGGTGCTCGCTGGTGTCGATGCCCTTGAGCGCGTCGTAGTCGAGCGTCACGCAGCGGATGCCGCGGTCGGTGGCCAGCGTGCGCGCCTGCGGCTTGATCTCCTGCGCGGCGAAGATGCCGGTGACCGGCGCCAGGTGCGGGTCGCGGTTCATCAGCTCGAGGTAGCGGGTCAGCTGCTCCACGCCGTCGATGTCGCCGCGGCGCTTGATCTCGACCGCGACCGAGCGGCCCTGGGCGTCCTTGCACAGGATGTCGACCGGGCCGATGGCCGTCATGTACTCGCGGCGCACCAGGGTCCAGCCGTCCCCGAGCGTCGAGATGTGCTCGGCGAGCAGCTTCTGCAGGTGCGCCTCGACGCCGTCCTTGATGAGGCCGGGGTCGACGCCGAGGTCGTGCGAGGAGTCGTGCAGCACCTCGTGGATCAGCACGCGGAGCCGGTCCTCGGACTTGGCGTGCTGCACGACCCACACGGCACTGACGCCGTCGGCGGCCTCGTGCTCCTCGGGGCCCACCTCGGCCATGGCGCACGGCGGCGACATCCAGTTGAGCGGCTTGTACGAGCCGCCGTCGCTGTGGACGAGCACCGAGCCGTCGACCTTGACGAGCAGGAGCCGGGTGGCCAGGGGCAGGTGGGCCGAGAGCCGGCCCTCGTAGTCCACCGAGCACTTCGCAATGACGAGCCGCACGAGGAGGCACTCTACGGGTGCCCGGCCTGCGTCCCGGGTACAGGTGCGTGAAGGCCGTTGCGTGCCGGGCCACAGGTATCGCACACTCGAACCACAGAGGTGAGCAGGATGCGCAGTGTCGTCGGCAACGTCGCCGGGCTCGCCCTGGTCTTCGCCTCGCTCGCAGCTGGGATGCGGTGGCTGTCGACCGGGCGGCCACCCCGCGTCCTCCGCCCGGTCGTGGACCGGGCCGAGGCGTTCGTCGCCGCGCGCCGACCCCGCCGCGAACCCATCCCGCCGGTCCTGCTGGCCCTCGAGCTGGGCCGGCTCGCCAACCACATCCGCTGGGTCGAGGCCTCGGACATGCCGAACAAGGCCGAGCGCCTCATGGCCGCCCGGCTCGCCTACGACCACGCGCTGCGCGACTACTGCCGGGCGGTCGACATCCCCGTCCCGCCGGCCATCCGCGGCCTGTCCCGGGAGCAGCGCTTCCACATGGAGTCGGCCCTCATCGGCGCCGGCCACGAGTGGTGACGCGGCCGCGCTGAGGCGCCCCCGCGGCATACCCGGCTCTCCGGCGCCGCTGCCCGGGCGGGTGTCGACCGTCACGCCGCCCGGGGGTCCCGGGCACCTCCACCGTCTGGGAGACTCGCCCGCATGGCTCGGAAGTTCACGAAGGTCGGAGTGATCGGTCTCGGCACCATGGGTGCCGGCATCGTCGAGGTGTTCGCGCGCAACGGCATCGACGTCGTCGCGGTCGAGGTCGACGACGCGGCCGTGGAGAAGGGCCGTGGGGTCCTCGAGCACTCCACCGGCCGGGCGGTCAGCCGCGGCAAGCTCTCGACCGAGGACCAGGCCGCGCTGCACTCGCGCGTGCACTTCACCTCGAGCATGGACGACCTCGCCGACTGCGAGCTCGTCGTGGAGGCCGTGCCCGAGCACCTCGACCTCAAGAAGGAGGTGTTCGGCAAGCTCGACGCGGTCGTCGGCCCGGACGCCGTCCTCGCCACCAACACCTCGAGCCTGTCGGTCACCGAGATCGCCGTCGCCACGAGCAACCCCAAGCGGGTCGTCGGCATGCACTTCTTCAACCCCGCGCCGGTGCTGCAGTTCGTCGAGGTCATCCGCACCGTCGTCACCGAGGACGAGGTCTTCGAGGACGTCAAGGCGCTCGCCCAGCGGCTCGGCAAGCAGCCGGTCGTCGTGGGCGACAAGGCCGGCTTCATCGCCAACGCGCTGCTCTTCGGCTACCTCAACCACGCCGTCTCGATGTACGAGTCGCGCTACGCCAGCCGCGAGGACATCGACGCGGCCATGCGGCTCGGCTGTGGCTACCCGATGGGCCCGCTCGCCCTCATGGACCTCATCGGCCTCGACACGGCCTACGAGATCCTCGACACGATGTACAAGCAGGGCCGCGACCGCCTGCACGCCCCCAGCCCGATCATCAAGCAGATGGTGAGCGCCGGCCTCAAGGGCCGCAAGAGCGGCCGTGGCTTCTACACGTATGCCGAGCCCGGCTCGTCCGCGGTCGTGGACGACGCGCTGACGCCGCGTCCGGTGGGGGAGTCCGGCGCGACCCTGCGCCCGGTGCGCACCGTCGGCGTCGTCGGCTCCGGCACCATGGCGACCGGCATCGTCGAGGTGTTCGCCAAGGCCGGTTACGACGTCACCTACGTGACGCGCAGCCAGGCCAAGGTCGACGCCGTCACCGCAGGCGTGACGCGCTCGCTCGAGAAGGCCGTGCAGCGCGGCAAGCTCGAGGAGGGGGCCCGCGACGAGGCACTCGGCCGGCTCACCGGCTCGACCTCCCTCGACGCGCTCGCCGGTGCCGACCTCGTGGTCGAGGCCGTCGTCGAGGACCTCGCCGTCAAGCAGGCGCTGTTCGAGAACCTCGACGAGATCGCCCGCCCGGGCGCCATCCTCGCGACGACCACCTCGAGCCTCCCGGTCGTCGAGCTCGCCGCGGCGACGAAGCGGCCGCAGGACGTCATCGGCATGCACTTCTTCAACCCGGCCCAGGTGATGAAGCTGGTCGAGGTCGTGCACACCGTCTCGACCGACGCCGACGTCGTCGCCACGGTGCAGGACCTCTGCGCCAAGATCGGAAAGCACGCGGTGTCGTGCGGTGACCGCTCGGGCTTCATCGTCAACGCGCTGCTCTTCCCGTACCTCAACGACGCCGTGAAGATGCTGTCGGCCAACTACGCCAGCGCCGACGACATCGACACCGCGATGAAGACTGGCTGTGGCCTGCCGATGGGCCCGTTCGAGCTGCTCGACGTCGTCGGGCTCGACGTGTCGCTCGCGATCCAGCGCGAGCTGTACCTCGAGTTCCGCGAGCCCGGCTTCGCCCCGGCCCCGCTGCTCGAGCACCTCGTCACCGCCGGCTACCTCGGCCGCAAGACCGGCCGCGGCTTCCGCACCTACGCCTGACCCCACGGCATACCCTGTCAGCCCGCGGGTGCGTGGGCGACGCCGGCGCCACCCGCGGGGACCGGCTCTGGGAGAATCGCCACCGTGCCCCGAGCCAACCGCCGTCGCCGCGACGACGTCCCGCTGAACCTGCAGCGGGCCGTCGGGGGTGCCCCGCGTCGCGAGTCGTATGCCGGGGGCGAGTGGTTCGTGCGCCGAGTCTCGGGGGAGGGGTCGACCCGCGCGTACCTGTGCCCGGGTTGCCAGCAGACGATCCCGACCGGCACACCGCACGTCGTCGCCTGGCCCGCCGACGGCCTGGGCGCTCTGGACGACCTGCGCCACTGGCACACCACGTGCTGGGAGGCCCGCGGCCGGCGGCACGCCACCGGCTCCTACCGCTGACGTCCTGCGCCGGGGCGTCGCACCGGGTAGGACGTTCGCCCCTGTGGTGGGGCGGCGAGCCCGCGTGAGGGTGGTCGGGTGCCGGACGGGTTGCGGGTCGACGGGGTGATGCACGCCTTCGGGGAGCGGTTGGCGCTCGACGGCGTCAGCTGCGAGGTGCCCGCGGGACGCCTGACCGGGCTGCTGGGTCCCAACGGCGCCGGCAAGACGACCCTGATGCGGATCCTGCTCGGGGTGCTCGTCCCGGACAGCGGGCGGGTGTGGCTCGACGGACGGCGGCTGGAGGACGTGCACGACCGGCGCGGCTGGGGGTACATGCCGCAGGAGCGAGGGCTCTACCCGGCGATGGCGGCCGGCCCGCAGGTGGTGCACTTCGCCCGGCTGCACGGCCTGTCCCGCGGCGAGGCCACGCAGCGGGCCCGCGACCTGCTGGGGGAGCTCGAGCTGGGGGACCGGTGGGACGAGCGCACGGACCGCCTGTCCGGCGGCATGCAGCAGCGGCTCCAGCTCGCGACCGCGCTCGCGCACGTCCCCGAGGTCATCGTGCTCGACGAGCCGTTCGCGGGCCTGGACCCGGTCGCCGTCGAGCAGCTGTCCGCGCTGCTGCGGCGACGCGCGGCGGCCGGCTGCCTGGTGCTGTTCTCCAGCCACCAGCTCGACCTCGTGCAGGACCTCTGCGAGGACATCGTCATGGTCGACCACGGCCGCACCGTCCTCGCCGGGTCGGTGTCGCACCTGCGCGCCGCCTCGGGACAGCGCCGGCTGCGGCTGCGGCTCGAGTCGCCGGACCGGGACTGGCTGCGCGCCTTCGACGGCGTGCGGGTGGTCAGCGACGAGGCCGACGACCTGCGCCTCACGGTGCCGCCGGGCGTCGACCCGTTGCGCCTGCTCGACGCGGCGCGGTCCCGGGGGCCGGTCCTCGACTTCGGGCTCGAGCTGCCGACCCTGTCCGAGCTCTTCCTCGCGGCCGTGGGCGGCGAGCGCGCGATGCAGGGGGTGGGCCGGTGACCTGGTGGCGGGGGACGGCCCTCGTGGCCGAGCGCAGCCTGCTGGAGACGGTGCGCTCGCGGGCATACCGGCTCATCACGGCCGTGCTGCTCCTGGCCTCGGCCGCCGCGGTGCTCGTCCCGCACCTCGTCCTCGACCGGCCCACGAGCTACACCCTCGCGACCGTGGGTGCCGCCCCGGCGCCGCTGCGGGTCGCGCTCTCGGCGGCCGCCACCCGCCAGGGCTTCTCGGTGGAGTACGTCGCGCGGGGCAGCGCCGCCGACGTCCGCACCGCGGTGCGCGACGGTGCCGCGACGGCGGGCCTCGCGGACGGCACCCTCTTCACCGGGACGGGGGTGGACCAGACGTTCTCCGCCGTCGTCGCGCAGGCGGTGGTGTCGGTCGAGACGACCGCGCGCCTGCGGGCCGCCGGGCTGACCCCGGCGCAGATCGCGTCGGTCGCCGCGGTGCGCCCGCCCCTGCAGGTGACGGTGGGTCGCACCGACAGCGGCGAGCGGGCGGCGGTCGGGTACGGGGTGGGCATCGCGCTGTACCTCGCGATCACCTTCGCGGGCGGTGCCATCGCCTCGGCCGTCGCGGTCGAGAAGTCGACGCGCGTCTCCGAGGTGCTGCTCGCGGTCCTGCGCCCCAGCCAGGTGCTGGTCGGCACGGTGTCGGCGGTGGGCGCGGCGACGCTCGCCCAGGTGCTCGTGCTCGCCGTCCCGCTCGCGGTCGCGGTCCGCCTGGGCTACGTGGGGCTGCCACCCGTGGCCAGTGGCGACCTCGCCCTGGCGCTGGTGTGGTTCGCGCTCGGGTTCGCCGTGTACGCCTTCCTGTTCGCCGCGGCGGCCGCCCTCGTCGACAAGGTGACCGAGGCGAGCGCGGCCGTCGCGCCCGTGACGACGGTGCTGGTCATCGTCTACCTGCTCAGCATCATCGTCGTCACCGGCCAGCCGTCGAGCGGGTGGAGCGTGGCGATCTCGCTGTTCCCGCTGAGCGCCCCGCTGGCGATGCCGGTGCGCTGGTCCAGCGGTGAGGTGCCCGGCTGGGAGCTCGTCGCGGCGATGGCGCTGACCGCGGCGACGGCGGTGCTGCTCGTCGGGGTCGGCGCGGCCGTCTACCGGCGGGCCCTGGTCATCACCGGCCACCGCGTCCGCTGGCACGAGCTCACCGGCCGTCGTGCCCACCGACCCCCGGTCCACCCCGCCTGAGTGCCGGCCTGCCCCGGAGGTCTGCGCACAGACCCGCGTACCACTGCGCGCTGATCCGCTCCCTGCGCAGTGGTACCGACGTCTGTGCGCAGACGAGCGTGCAGCCCCGGCGGGTAACGCCTCAGTGGCGGCGTTGGCGGGGGAGGAGCACCTCTTCGTAGAGCAGCAGGAGGCCGGCGGCCACCGGGATCGCGAGCAGGGCGCCGAGCACGCCGAGCAGCGTGCCGCCCGCCAGGGCCGCCACGACCGTCACGGCGCCCGGTACCGACACCGTGCGCTGCATGATGCGCGGTGCGACGACGTAGTTCTCGATCTGCTGGTAGATGACGTAGTACGCCAGCGCGATGAACATCTTGCGCGGCTCGTCGAAGACGGCCACGAGGCAGACGACGGAGGCGCCGAGGGTGGCGCCCACCATGGGGATCAGGCCGAGGAAGCCGACGGACACGGCCAGCACCGCGGCATACGGGATCCCGACGATGGTCATCATGATCCAGGAGCACGCGGCGTTCACGGTCGCCACGGCGATCTGCCCGATGGCGTAGGAGCCGGTGCGCCGCATGATCTCCTCCGACAGCGACATCACGCGGGCGCGGCGCGAGGCCGGCACGACGGCGTATGCCGCGTGCTTGACCCGGGGGAGCGAGGCCAGCAGGAAGAGCGTCAGCACCAGGACCGTGAAGGCCTGGAAGATGCCGCTGACGACCGCGGCCCCCACCCCGAGGACGCCGCCGAAGACCGAGCTGAGGAAGCCGCTGTCGGTGATCTTCTTGTTGAACTCGGCGCGGATCTTGTCGACGAGGTCGTAGTGCTTGTCGAGGTCCTGCACCCAGCGGCTCTTGAGGATCTGGTCGAGCCAGTCCGGCGCCTGCTGGATGAGCTGGCCGCCCTGGGTGATCACCGGCGGCACGACGACCACGCCGAGGAGCGCGAACACGACCACCAGCCCGGCGAAGACGATGGCGACGGCGCCGCCGCGCTTCACCCCGCGCCGCGTGAGCGTCTCGACCACCGGGTTCAGGGTGAGGGTGAGGAAGAACGAGATGACGAGGATGGTGAGCACCGTGCCCAGGCGTCCGAGCGTGTGCCACAGCAGGAGCGCCGCCAGCACGCCGATGGCGCCGACGAACCCCATGTAGAACGGCGACTGGCGGTTGAGGGGTCGCCCGGCGCGGCCGTAGCGCTGGTTCGTGGAGGGGGCGTCGTCCCCCGTCGCGCCGACGCCGTCGGCGAGGACCGCGCCGTTGCCCGGCACGCCGCCGTCCGGGGTGCCCGCCTCCTCGGCCTCGCGCTGCTGGCGGAGGCCGGGCAGCACGTCGGTCAGCAGGTCCGTCGGGACAGGGGTGCTCTCCTCGACGTGCGAGTGGTAGCTCGCCTCCAGCGCCGCACGCTGGCTGCGCCGGAACTCCCTCCACCGGTCCAGCACTGACATGGCGCGAGCCTATGGCACCGGTGGGCCCGCAGCCCGGCGCGCCACGAGGTGGCAGCGCGCCGGGCGCGGGGTCAGTGCGGGGTCAGGCGTTGCGGAACCGGTTGATCTGCGGCAGCAGCGCCTCGCGCTTCTCGGGGTCGGTGACGCCGAGCCCCTCCTCGGGCGAGAGCGTCAGCACGCCGACCTTGCCCTGGTGGGCGTTGCGGTGGACGTCGAGCGCGGCCTGGCCGACCTCGTCCATCGAGTACGTCTTGGAGAGGGTCGGCTGGATGAGCCCCCGGTTGATGAGCTCGTTGGCCTCCCACGCCTCGCGGTAGTTGGCGAAGTGGCTGCTGACGATCCGCTTGAGGTTCATCCACAGGTAGCGGTTGTCGTACTCGTGCAGGTAGCCCGACGTCGACGCGCAGGTCACGATCGTGCCGCCCTTGCGTGCGACGTAGACGCTGGCGCCGAAGGTCTCGCGCCCCGGGTGCTCGAAGACGATGTCGACGTCGTAGCCGCCGGTCAGCTCGCGGATCTTCTTGCCGAGCCGCTGCCACTCCTTGGGGTTCTGCGCGGTGTTGTCGTCGTTCCAGAACCGGTAGCCCTCGGCGCTGCGGTCGATGATGAGCTCGGCGCCCATGTCGCGGCAGATCTGCGCCTTCTCGGGGGAGGAGACGACGCAGACGGGGGTCGCGCCGCCGGCCAGCGCCATCTGGGTGGCGTAGGAGCCGAGGCCGCCGGAGGCGCCCCAGATGAGGACGCGGTCGCCGAGCTTCATCTGGGCGCCGTTCTTGGAGACCAGCTGGCGGTATGCCGTGGAGTTCACCAGGCCGGGGGACGCCGCCTCCTCCCACGACAGGTGGGCGGGCTTGGGCATGAGCTGGTTGGACTTCACGATCGCGAGCTCGGCGAGGCCGCCGAAGTTGGTCTCGAAGCCCCAGATCCGCTGCTGCGGGTCGAGCATCGTGTCGTTGTGGCCGTCGGCGTCCTCGAGCTCGACCGACAGGCAGTGGGCGACGACCTCCTGGCCGGGCTTCCACTTGGTGACGCCGGGGGCCACGCGGAGCACGACGCCGGCGAGGTCGGAGCCGACGACGTGGTACGGCAGGTCGTGCCGCTTGGCGTACTCCGACGTCCGGCCGTAGCGCTCGAGGAAGCCGAACGTCGACACCGGCTCGAAGATCGAGGTCCACACGGTGTTGTAGTTGATCGCGCTCGCCATGACGGCGACGAGGGCCTCGCCGGGGGCGAGCTCGGGCACTGGCACGTCGTCGAGGTGCAACGACTTGCGGGGGTCCTTCTCCTTGGTGGCCATGCCCTCGAACATGCCCACCTCGTCCTTGTGCACCGTCACGGCGCGGTAGGACTCGGGGATGGCCAGGCCGGCGTACGTGGACTCGGCGCGGTCCCCGGAGAGGATGGCGTCGCGGATCTCCTGCATGGAACTTCTCCTCGGCGTCAGGCTGCACGGTTGCAGCGAAACTACTGGTGCGTATGCCGATCCGGCACGGAGTGAGACTCCGGTCACGCGGTGACGTGGCTCACCCGCCACCGACCGCTGCGACGTACTGGTCGGGCCGGACGAGGCACCAGGCGGGGCAGGTCGTCCCGAGCCGGCGGGCCAGGTCGTCGCCGCCGTGCGCGGCGGGCAGCCGGACCCGGTGGACCCAGTGCTCCGGCAGGCCGGGCGCCGCGTCCGGCAGGGGTGGTGCGGCCGCCCGCTCGCCCAGCAGCAGCAGGTGGTGGCCCGTCCGGTCCAGCAGCTGGTACAGCCGGTGCGGCGCGCTGGCTCGCTCGCCGTCGAGCGGCTCGGCCGTGCCGGGCGGCTCGGCCGGGACAGGAGGCAGGACGAGGTCGGGCAGGCGGTCGCCCACGTGGACGCTGCCGGCGCGGGGACCCGGTCCCCTCAGCGCGAGGGGGAAGCCGGGTCGGCGGTGGCTGAGGGCCAGCCCGGTGACGACGCGCACCCCGGGCGCGACGGCGTCGAGGTGCTGGGCGACGGTGGGCGCCGCGGCGGGGACCACCACCCGCCGCAGGACCCGGGCCACCGGGTCGGCGGACGACTCGCCCCACCAGGCGAGCGAGGTCCAGGCGATCCCGAGCCGGGCGACCGGACGCCGCTCCTGCTCGTAGCCGTCGAGCAGGCGGCTCACCCCCGGCGGCGACGTGCTCGCGAGGGCGAGCCGCCAGCCGAGGGCGCACGCGTCCTGCAGGCCCGTGTTCATGCCCTGCGCGCCGGCCGGGCTGTGCACGTGGACGGCATCGCCGGCGAGCAGCACCGACCCGCGGCGGTAGGCCCGGGCCAGGTGGTGGCGCAGCGGCACCAGCTCGGCCCACGCGACGTCGCCCAGGGTGACGGCTCCGTCGGTCATCGACCGCACGAGGTCGGCGAGCTCCCGGGCCGACGGCGGCTCCGGCCATGGCGGGTGGGGAGCGCGCGGACCCGTCCGAGCGGTGGCGCGGCCGGCTCTGGGGCCGGCCGGTCGCCCGGCAGCGGGCCCGGCGACGACCAGCCGCCAGGGAGCCTGCTCTCCGAGCGGGAACAGGAACGCGATGCCGTCACGGGCGGCGAAGACGTGGGCGCCGGACAGGCCGGACGGCTGCGCGACGTCGACGTCGGCGATGACGACGGGGTGGCGGTAGTCGCGGCCGGGGAAGCCGATCCCGGCGCTCGCGCGGACCCTGCTCGCCGCGCCGTCGCAGCCCACCACGAACCGTGCCGCGCCGAGGACGGCGCCGTCGCGGCCGCGCACGACCGTCCTGCCCTGCAGCCCATCGTCGCCCGCCCCCACGTCGCCCGCCCGCACGTCGCCCCCCACGACGTCCCCAGCCCCGACGTCCCCGACCTCCGTGTCCCACTGGACGGTGACACCGCGCTCGTCGAGCAGCCCGAGCAGCGTCGCCTCCACGGCCGCCTGGGAGAGCAGGAGCAGCCACGGGTGCGCGGTGTCGGGCAGCGGCAGGTCGCCGAGGTCGACCCGGACGTCCCGCCCCCGTGCGTGCAGCACCGCGTCCACGCGGGTCGTCCCCGCCGCGAGCAGGCGCTCGGTGGCCCCGAGGGGCGCGAGCAGCTCGAGGGTCCTCGGGTGCAGGACCAGCGCACGCGACGGCCTCGGCGTCCCGTCACGGCTGTCCACGACCTCCACCCGGGCCCCGTGCGCCGCCGCCTGCAGCGCGAGCGCCAGCCCGGTCGGTCCCGCACCCACCACGAGCACGTCCGGCCCGTCCGGCCGAGGCCGCGTCACCGCCCCCGCCCTACCCGGCCAGCTCCCACCACAGGGCGTCGGCGTCGGCGTCCTGCGCACCGGGCTCCTGCCGCTGCAGCCTGCTGCCGTCCCGGAGGACGTCGTCGACGCCGAGTCCGGGGACGACGACGTACTCGACGGAGCCCGGCACGCAGACCAGCGCCAGGACGTGCCGCAGCCGCTCGGCATACCAGCGCGCCCGGTCCGCGCCGTCCCAGTCGTACAGGCCGCGGTAGACGAACGTCCTGGGGTCGACCATCCACTGCTTGCGCACGAAGCCGGGGAACCCGGCGAAGAGCGGCGTGTTCACGATGCAGGTGGTGACGAAGACCCGGTGCAGCGTGGGGCGCTCGCCGATCCAGCGCAGCCGGAAGCGCACCTGCAGCACCGACGGCTCCGTCCCGGCGGACGGGTCACGCTCCGTCGTGCGGAAGATCATCGACCGCGTCCCGTCCCGGAAGGGCAGCCGGGTGCCGACGAGGTCGTCCGGCTGCCGGAGCCGGCCGGTGGCTAGGAGGCGGGCGGTCCGGGCCGCGCTGGCCGCCACGGCCGCGAGGACCTCGCCCGGCCCGACGGAGGGCGCGACCTGCTCGCTGGTCATGGTGCCTCCCGGGACGCTCGTGCAGGGACGACCAGCCTGCCGGGCGCCGGAGCGATGTCGTCAGGGTCGGAGGTCCCGACCGACCGCGCCGTGATGCAGGGCCGCGCGTCAGTGGGTCTCGTGGGCCGGCTGCACCAGCTCGACCAGCACCCCGCCGGCGTCCTTGGGGTGGATGAAGTTGACCCGGGAGTTCGAGGTGCCCCGGCGGGGCTCGTCGTAGAGCAGGCGCAGCCCGCGGTCGCGCAGCACCTGGCTTACGGCCTCGACGTCCTCGACGCGGTAGGCCACCTGCTGCACGCCGGGGCCGGACTTCTCCAGGAACTTCGCGATGGTCGACTCGGGCGTGAGCGGCGCGAGCAGCTGCACGTGCGACCCGCTGCCGCCGACGGCCATCATCGCCTCGCGGACACCCTGTTCCTCGTTCTCCTCCTCGTGCGCGAGCTCCATCCCGAAGGTGTCCCGGTAGAAGGCGATGGCCTCGTCCAGGTCGCGGACCGCGACGCCGACGTGGTCGATGGCGGTGAACAGCTCGGTGGGCAGGTCGCTCATGGGGCCCAACCCTAGGCCGGGGACGGGCGCCGCGACATGAGCGATGCGTCACTCCCGGAGCCGTGCCGGAGGGGGTCCGGTGCCCGTCGACCGGGCGCCTCGGCCACGGTGCCGGCCCGCACGGCACCGCCCCTAGACTGGCGGGCATGTCCGCACTGTCCCGGGACGACGTCGCGCACCTCGCCGGCCTCGCCCGCATCGACCTGTCCGATGCCGAGCTCGACCGCATGGTCGGGGAGCTCGGCGTCATCCTCGAGTCCGTGGCCAAGGTCCAGGAGGTGGCGGCGCAGGACATCGAGCCGATGTCGCACCCCATGCCCATCACGAACGTGACCCGCCCGGACGAGGTGCGCCCCTCCCTCGGCGCCGAGGCCGCCCTCTCGGGCGCGCCCGCCCAGGAGCAGCAGCGCTTCGCGGTGCCGCGCATCCTCGACGAAGACTGACCCGACGGACCCAAGGACACCTGTGACCACCGACCTCACCCGCGCCTCCGCCGCGGAGCTCGCCGACGGCCTCGCCCGCAAGGAGATCAGCTCCGTCGAGCTCGTCCAGGCCCACCTCGACCGCATCGCCGCCGTCGACGGCGCCGTGCACGCCTTCCTCCACGTCGACGCCGAGGGCGCGCTCGCGAGCGCGCGCGAGGTCGACGACCGCCGCGCCGCCGGCGACGAGGACCTCCACGTCCTCGCCGGCGTGCCCATCGCCGTCAAGGACGTGATGGCCACGCGCGGTATGCCGACCACGTGCGGCTCGCGCATCCTCGAGGGCTGGGTGCCGCCGTACGACGCCACCGTGGTAGCCAGGCTGCGCGCCGCCGGGCTGCCGATCCTCGGCAAGACCAACATGGACGAGTTCGCGATGGGCTCTTCCACGGAGCACTCGGCCTACGGCCCGACCCACAACCCGTGGGACCTCGACCGCATCCCCGGCGGCTCGGGCGGTGGCTCCTCGGCCGTCGTCGCGGCATACGAGGCACCGCTGGCCATCGGCACCGACACGGGCGGCTCGATCCGCCAGCCCGCCGCGGTCACCGGCACGGTCGGCGTCAAGCCCACCTACGGCGGCGTCTCCCGCTACGGCCTCGTCGCGCTCGCCTCGAGCCTGGACCAGGCCGGTCCGTGCACCCGCACCGTGCTCGACGCGGCGCTGCTGCACTCGGTCATCGGCGGCCACGACCCGATGGACTCCACGTCGATCGACGCGCCCGCGCCGCCGGTCGTCGAGGCGGCCCGCCGGGCCGATGTCGCCGGGCTCAGGGTCGGTGTCATCAAGGAGCTCGGCGGCGAGGGCTACCAGGCCGGCGTGCGCGCCCGGTTCGACGAGGCGGTGGCCCTGCTCGAGGGCGCCGGTGCCGAGGTCGTCGAGGTGTCCTGCCCGAGCTTCGACTACGCGCTCGCGGCGTACTACCTGATCCTGCCCAGCGAGGCGTCCTCGAACCTCGCCAAGTTCGACGCCATGCGCTACGGCCTGAGGGTGCTGCCCGAGGGCGTCGACGCCCCGAGCGCCGAGCAGGTCATGGCAGCGACGCGTGACGCCGGCTTCGGCGACGAGGTGAAGCGGCGCATCATCCTGGGCACGTACGCGCTGTCCAGCGGCTACTACGACGCCTACTACGGCCAGGCGCAGAAGGTCCGACGGCTGATCTCGAACGACTTCGCCGCGGCCTTCGAGAAGGTCGACGTCCTCGTCAGCCCGACGTCGCCCACGACGGCGTTCAAGCTGGGGGACAAGCTCGCCGACCCGATGTCGATGTACCTGCAGGACGTCGCGACGATCCCGGCCAACCTCGCGGGCGTCCCCGGCATGTCTCTGCCGAGCGGCCTGGCCGACGAGGACGGGCTGCCGACCGGCATCCAGATCCTCGCGCCCGCCACCCAGGACGAGCGGCTCTACGGCGTCGGTGCGGCGCTGGAGCGGATGCTCGTCCAGAGCTGGGGCCGCCCGCTGCTGACGCAGGCCCCCGACCTGACCGCCCTGAAGGGAGCGTGACCGCGATGACCACCACCGTCACCGACGAGGTCGTCGACTACGACGAGGCGATCGACCGGTACGACCCGGTCATGGGCCTCGAGGTCCACGTCGAGCTCAACACCGCGACCAAGATGTTCTGCGGCTGCGCCACCGGCTTCGGCGCCGAGCCGAACAGCCAGGTGTGCCCGGTGTGCCTCGGCCTGCCCGGCGCCCTGCCGGTCGTCAACGAGAAGGCCGTCGAGTCGGCGATCCGGATCGGCCTGGCGCTCAACTGCGAGATCGCGCAGTGGTGCCGCTTCGCCCGGAAGAACTACTTCTACCCGGACATGCCGAAGAACTTCCAGACCAGCCAGTACGACGAGCCGATCGCCTTCAACGGCTACCTCGACGTCGAGGTTCCGGCCGAGCACGGCAGCGGCACCGAGGTCTTCCGGGTCGAGATCGAGCGCGCCCACATGGAGGAGGACACCGGCAAGTCGCTGCACATCGGCGGCTCGACCGGCCGCATCCACGGCGCGGACTACTCGCTCGTCGACTACAACCGGGCCGGCATCCCGCTCATCGAGATCGTCACCAAGCCGATCACCGGCGCCGGCTCGCGGGCGCCGGAGGTGGCCCGCGCGTACGTCGGCGCGCTGCGCGACCTGCTGCGCGCGCTCGGCGTCTCCGACGTGAAGATGGAGCAGGGCTCGCTGCGCTGCGACGCCAACGTCTCGCTCCGCGCGCGGGCCGGCGAGCCGACGAGCGAGGAGCAGGCGGCGGTGCCGCTCGGTACCCGCACCGAGACCAAGAACGTCAACTCGCTGCGGTCGGTCGAGCGCGCGGTCCGCTACGAGATCTCGCGGCACGCGGCGATCCTCGACGCGGGCGGCTCGATCCTGCAGGAGACCCGGCACTGGCACGAGGACACCGGCGTGACCACGTCGGGGCGTCCCAAGTCCGACGCCGACGACTACCGGTACTTCCCGGAGCCCGACCTCGTCCCGGTGGCCCCGACCCGCGAGACGGTCGAGGAGCTGCGGGCCACCCTGCCCGAGCCCCCGGCGCAGCGCCGCAAGCGGCTCCAGTCCGACTGGGGCTACAGCGACCTCGAGATGCGCGACGTCGTCAACGCCGGCGCGGTCGAGCTCATCGAGGAGACCGTGGCGGCCGGCGCGAGCCCGGCGGCTGCCCGCAAGTGGTGGCTCGGCGACCTGGCCCGGCGCGCGAACGCCGACGGTGTCGCGGTCGCGGACCTCGGCGTCACGGCCGAGCACATCGCCGAGCTCGACGGGCTGGTCCGCGACGGCCGCCTCAACGACTCGATGGCCCGGCAGGTCCTCGACGGCGTCGTCGCCGGCGAGGGAACGCCGACGCAGGTCGCCGACGCGCGCGGGCTCGAGCTCGTGCAGGACGACGGTGCGCTCGAGGCGGCGGTCGACAAGGTCATCGAGGGCAACCCCGACGTCGCCCAGAAGATCCGCGACGGCAAGGTGCAGGCCGCCGGCGCGCTCATCGGCCAGGTCATGAAGGAGATGAAGGGCCAGGCCGACGCCGGCAGGGCCCGCGAGCTCATCCTCGCCAAGCTCACCTGACGCGTACTCGGCCCGCCCCGGCCGGCACCTCGGCTCCACGGCGGCTCGGCACAACGGCAGTTGCTGGCATGAAACGGCAGTTCTGGAGCCCCGTTTCACGTCCGCAACTGCCGTTCTGCGCGTCGGGGGCGGGGCGGCGGGCGGCGAGGGGTGGGGGAGCGGGCGGGCTCAGCGCAGGGAGGAGATGGCCACGTCGAGGATCCGGTCGTCCTGCGGGCCGGGGTTGCCGCGGAACGTGTTGCTCGTGACCACCCAGAGCCGGCCGCTGCCCGCCGACACGACGTCGCGCAGCCGCCCGTAGCGCCCTTCCAGCAGCCGCTGCGGCGTCCCGACGCCGTTGCCCTGCAACGGGATCCGCCACAGCGAACGACCTCGCAGGGCCGCCATCCAGACCGACCCGTCCGCGATCGCGATGCCGCTCGGTGAGGCCTGCGACGTCGGCCACTGCACGAGCGGGTCGGTGTACCCGGCCCGACCCGCCCGGCCCTCGACCACCGGCCAGCCGTAGTTGCGCCCGGGCTGGATGAGGTTGAGCTCGTCCCACGTGTCCTGGCCGAACTCGCTGGCATACATGCGCCCGTCGGGGGCCCACGCGATGCCCTGGACATTGCGGTGCCCGTAGCTCCACACGCGCGTGCCGAACGGGTTGCCGGGGGCCGCCGCACCGTCCTGCGTGACCCGCAGGATCTTGCCGCCGAGCGCGCCCTTGTCCTGCGCCGCGGGCCGGTTGCCCGCGTCGCCCGTGGTGACGTAGAGGTACCCGTCCGGCCCGAACGCGAGGCGCCCGCCGTTGTGGAACCCGGCCTTCGGTATGCCGGTGAGCACCGGTGTGAACGACGTCGCCCTCCCGTCGGCGAACGTCAGCCGCACGACCCGGTTGTCCTGCTCCCCGGTGTAGTAGACGAAGACGCGGTGGTCGCGCGCGAAGGTCGGCGACACCGCGACGCCCAGCAGGCCGCCCTCACCGGCGGGCGCGACCCCGGGGACGGTGCCGAGGACCACGGGCGCCGATCCCTCGCGGACGTGCAGCAGCTGCGCCCGGTCGCGCAGGGTGACCAGTGCGGAGCCGTCCGGCAGGAACGCGACCGCCCACGGGACGTCGAGGTCGCGAGCCACGGTGACGACGGCCGGGCGGGCCGCGGTGGCGCCGGTCGAGGGCGTCCCGGTCGACGAGCCCGTGCCCGACGACGGGGTGCCGCTCGACGGCGCGGTGCTCGATGGCGGGGTGGTGCCGGACGTGCCGCCCTCCCCGGCCCGGGTCGTCGTGAGGGAGGGTGCGGTGACCGTCCCGTCGGACGCGGGGGACCCGCTGCAGCCGGTCGCGGCCAGCAGGGTCACGACCACGGCGGACCCCGCTGCGAGGGCCCGCACGGCGCGGGTGGTGGGGCGCGGCGGCATACCCCATTGTGCGGTAGGTGACAGGACGCGACGTGGACGCGCCGGACCGGGCGCGCGCGCCCCCGGCTAGCGTGGCGGCCATGGTGCTCGTGACGCTGCCGGGGCAGGAGTGGGTCGACGCGGTGGGTCCCGTGCCCGGGCTGGAGCTGGGCGTGTGGGACCTGTCCGAGCCGCACCCGCGGGCGAAGGAGGTGCGTGTCGTGGTGCCGCCGTACCTCGGGGCCGGGCCCCGGCTGCCCGTGCTGTCGACGCTCCCGGACCTCGACCTGGTGCAGCTGCTCACCGCCGGCTACGACGGCGTCCCGGACCTGCTGCCCCCCGGTGCGCGGCTGGCGAACGCCGCGGGCGTCCACGACGCCTCGACGGCGGAGCTGGCGGTGGCCCTGACGCTGGCGTCGCTGCGCGACGTCCCGGACTTCGTCGTCGCCCAGCGAGAGCACCGCTGGCTGCCCACGACGATGCACCCGGCGCTCGCCGACAAGCGCGTGCTCGTCGTCGGGTACGGCTCGATCGGCAGGGCCATCGCGGCCCGCCTGACCCCGTTCGAGGTCACGGTCACGGCGGTGGCCTCCCGCGCCCGCGCCGGCGACGAGCTGGTCCGCTCGGTGCACGGCGTCGACGAGCTGCCCGACCTGCTGCCCCAGCACGACGTCGTGATCCTCATCGTGCCGCTGAGCGAGGTCACGGCGGGCCTGGTCGACGACGCCTTCCTCGCGGCGATGCCCGATGGGTCACTGCTCGTGAACGTCGCGCGAGGCGGCGTGGTCGACACCGACGCCCTCGTGCGGCACGCCCGCGCGGGCCGGATCCGGGCGGCCCTCGACGTCACCGACCCCGAGCCGCTGCCCGAGGACCACCCGCTGTGGGACCTCCCGGGCGTGCTCATCACACCGCACGTCGGGGGTGCGTCGAGCGCCTTCACGCCGCGCGCCACCCGACTCCTGCGGGAGCAGCTGGGGGCGTATGCCGCGGGCCTGCCGCTGCGCAACCTCGTGCACCCCTAGCGCGTCCCTGGCCTGCATCCCCGAGGAACGGGGCCTGCGCCCAAAAGCCGGTGACGCCGTCGGTGGGCGGTGGCATCCTGAGGTTCCATGAGCGAGACCATCGTCGGGATCGGGACGCGCAAGGGGCTGTGGCTGGCACGCAGCGAGGACCGGCGGGAGTGGCGGCTCGAGGGCCCGCACTTCCTGATGAGCGAGGTGCTATCGCTCCTGTTCGACACCCGACAGGAGCCCACCCGGCTGCTCGTGGGCTTCCGCTCGTCCCACTGGGGCCCGTCGCTGCAGCACTCCGACGACCTGGGGCAGACGTGGGTCGAGCACCCCGACGGCTCGATCCAGTTCCCGGCTGACACCGACACCGCGCTCAAGGCCACTTGGCAGCTGGTCGCCGACCCCCACGACCCCACGGTCGTCTGGGCCGGCACCGAGCCTCAGGGCCTGTGGCGCAGCGCGGACCGGGGTGAGACGTTCGAGCTCAACCGCGGGCTGTGGGAGCACCCGCACCGGCCGCAGTGGGGCGAGGGCTTCGGCGGCGGAGCGATCCACACGGTGCTGCCGAGCCCGGCCGACCCCGACTCGATGCTCGTGGCCATGAGCACCGGCGGCGTCTACAACACCACCGACGGCGGCGCGTCCTGGAACCCGGGCAACACCGGCATCCACGCCTACTTCATGCCGCACGACGAGTGGCCCGAGTTCGGCCAGTGCGTGCACAAGGTCGCCCGCGACTCGGCGACCCCGACCCGGCTCTACGCGCAGAACCACAAGGGCGTCTACCGCTCCGACGACAACGGCGTCACGTGGACCTCGATCGAGGAGGGCCTGCCGACCAACTTCGGGATGACGGCGGTGGCCAACCCTGCGCGCGGCGACTCGGTCTGGCTCGTGCCGATCGCCTCCGACGGCGAACGGATCCCGCCGAACGCGCAGCTGCAGGTCGCGCGGTCCGACGACGCCGGCGCCACCTGGCGCGAGCTGACGACCGGGCTCCCGCACAGCTGGACCAACGTGCTGCGCGACGCCGCGGGCACCGACACCTCCGAGCAGCCCGGGCTGTACGTCGGCACCCGCAACGGCGAGGTCTACGCCTCGACGGACGAGGGTGAGACGTTCGAGCGGATCGCGACGCAGCTGCCCGACGTGCTCGTTGTCCGGGCGGTCACGCTGCCGTGACGGTCCGTGTGGTGCTGCCGGGCCTGCTGCGCGACCTGGCCGACGGAGCGGCCGAGCTGCCGGTCGAGGTCGCCGACGGCGCGGTGCTGTCGGAGGTGCTCGACCGCGCGTTCGAGCCGTGGCCGGTGCTGGCGCGCCGGGTCCGGGACGAGCGCGGCGAGATCCGCCGGCACGTGAACGTGTTCGTCGACGGGGAGGACGCCAAGCGGCTCGAGGGTGTCGCGACGCCGGTCGCCGGGACCGCGACCGTGCACGTCGTCAACGCCGTCTCCGGCGGCTAGGGGAGGGGCGTCAGGCCTCGTCCCAGACGCCCTCGTCCCAGGCGCGGCGCAGGGTGGCGGTCGGGCCCTGGAGGTCCCACCCGCGCTCGGCGACCCAGTCGTCGCACAGGTACGTCCCGGCATACCGGTCGGCGCCGTCGCACAGCAGCGACACGATGCTGCCCTCCTCGCCGCGCTCGGCCATCTCGCACGCGAGCCGCAGCGCGCCGTAGAGGTTGGTGCCCGTCGAGCAGCCCGCGCGCAGCCCGGTGCGCTCGGCCAGGAACCGCATCGCCGCCACCGAGGCGACGTCGGGGACCAGCATCATCCGGTCGACGACGGCGGGGACGAAGCTCGGTTCCACGCGTGGCCGCCCGATGCCCTCGATGCGCGAGCCGCACGCCCGCGCCACGCCCTCGTCGTCACCTGCGAAGGCCGGGAGGAAGGCGGAGTTCTCCGGGTCGACGACGCACACCTGCGTGGCCAGGCTGCGGTAGCGCACGAACCGTCCGATCGTCGCGCAGGTGCCGCCGGTGCCCGCACCCACGACCACCCAGGTCGGCACGGGGTGGCGCTCGCGGGTCATCTGCTCGAAGACCGACTCGGCGATGTTGTTGTTGCCGCGCCAATCGGTGGCGCGCTCGGCGTAGGTGAACTGGTCGAGGTAGTGCCCGCCGAGCTCGTCGGCGAGGCGCCGGGCGACGTCGTACACCTCGCCGGCGTCGTCGACCAGGTGGCAGCGGCCACCCTCGCGCTCGATGAGGGCGATCTTCTCCGGGCTGGTGCTGCGGGCCATGACCGCCACGAAGGGCAGGTCGAGCATGCGCGCGAAGTAGGCCTCCGACACGGCCGTCGACCCGCTCGACGCCTCGATGACGGTCGTGCCCCGGTGCAGCTCGCCGTTGCAGAGGGCGTAGAGGAACAGCGACCGGGCCAGCCGGTGCTTGAGGCTGCCGGTGGGGTGGGTCGACTCGTCCTTGAGGTACAGGTCGATGCCGGGCAGGCCGGGGACCGGGACCGAGATGAGGTGGGTGTCGGCGCTGCGGTTGGCGTCCGCCTGGATCCGCCGGACGGCCTCGTCGAGCCAAGCGCGGTCGGCCGGCTGCCGGGGGACGACGTCGAGCAGTGCGGGTGCCTTCGCCATGGCCGAAGGCTAGCGGCCCGCGCGACCCCCTCTTGCCGCCCCGGCGCCCTCGGTGGCCGCGGCGGTCACCAGGGGCAGGAACTCCCGCTCGAGCTCGCCCGGGCCGACCTGGTCGGGCTCGAGCAGGTGCTGCGCCAGGCCGCCCTGCAGCACCATCGTCACCAAGCGGACGAAGCGGTCGGTCGACACCGTCGGGTGCAGGTCGTGGCTGCGGACGATGCCGTCGACGACCTCCGCGAGCCCCGAGCGCACGTCGGCCTGGATCGCGGCCCATGCGCGCCGGGCCTGCTCGTCGCGCAGCGCGTGCAACCCGAACTCGGTCGTCAGCAGGTGCCAGCGGCGGCGCTCCTCCGGGTCGCCCGCCCACACGTCGACGACGGCGTCGAGCAGGTCGGGCAGGGTCAGCCCGGGTCGCGACGCGACCTCGGTGACGGCCGTCCGCAGCCGCCGCGAGTGCTGGGCGTAGAGCTCGGTGACGAGCTCGTCCTTGTCGGTGAAGTTCGAGTAGAACGCGCCCCGGGTGAAACCGGCACGCTCGCAGATGTCCTCGACGCTCGCGCCGTGGAAGCCGCGCTCGGCGAAGACCTCTCCGGCCGCGGCGAGGAGCCGGTCGCGGGTGGCCTGCCGGCGGTGTGAGCGCGGCTTGCCCTGGTCTGCGTTGGCGGTGGCCATGCCTTGAGGATACACTGCTGTATCGGATACGGATGTGTATCCAAAGTACGACCGCACTCGAGACCGCCGGTGCGGGCCCTTCCCCCTCGGGGTGCCGGGGTCCCCGGCGGCCGGAGAAGGACAGACATGGAGCTCCTCGCCGACCGCGTCGAGGTCGCCGGGCTGCACGGCCCGCTGCTGCTGCCGACGACGCTGCACGCGTCGCCCCGCCGCGTCGAGCTGGTCGCCGGCGACCCCGGCCCCGGTCACGTAGCACTCGCCCTCGCCCTCGCGGGCCGCATCCGCCTCGCGGGCGGCTCGGTCACGCTCGACGGCGACCCCGACACCGCCGCGCTGCGCCGGCACGTCGCGCTGGTCGACGTGCCCGACGTGAGCGCCCCGGAGGACGCCGTCACGGTGCGTGCCGCCGTGGCCGAGCAGCTGGCCCTGGCCGGGCTGCCGTCGAGCCGCGCCGCCACGCGGGCGCTCCTCACCGCGCACGGCCTGCAGGACCTCGCAAGGGAGCGCTTCGAGGCGCTCGACCCGGGTGCCCGCACCCGGCTGCTCCTGGACGTCGCGGCACGCCGTGCGCTCACGCGCGTGCTCGTCGTCACCGCCCCCGACCGCCTGGGCGGCAGGCCCGAGGAGTGGTGGAGCGCCGCCCACCGGTATGCCGGTGAGGGCCTCACCGTCGTCGTCCAGTGCAGCCACGCCACCGTCCGCGCCCTGGGCCAGCCGGTCCGGCACGAGCTGGGGGCGACGCAGGAGCTGGGGGCCGAGGGGGGTCCGGGAGCCGCGCACGAGCGGGGTGCCGCGCACGGTGCCGAGGCCGCGGAGGTGGTCGCGTGACCGCCGTCCGCCTCGCCCTGACCGAGCTGCGCCGGCTCACCGCGGGCCGCCTGCCGCGCGCCGCCCTCGTCGCGATGCTGCTCGTCCCCACCCTCTACGGCGGCCTGTACCTCTACGCCAACAAGGACCCCTACGGCGGCCTCGCGCAGGTCCCCGCCGCCGTCGTCGTCGAGGACTCGGGCACCACCCTCGCCAACGGGGAGCGCCTCGCCGTCGGCGACCGGGTGGCCGACGAGCTGGTGCGGTCGCACAGCTTCGACTGGCACCGCGTCGGGCGGCAGCAGGCCCACGACGGGGTCTCCGACGGCCGCTACGACTTCGCGCTCGTGGTCCCGGCGGACTTCTCCGCAGCCCTGGCGTCGAGCGCGGAGTTCACGCCGCGCCAGGCCGAGCTGCGCCTGGAGACCAACGACGCCAACGGCTACCTCGCCCGCACCATCGCGAACCAGGTCGTCGCCCAGGTGACGAAGTCGGTGGCCTCCGAGGTGAGCTCCACCGCCGCCAACCAGCTCCTGACCGGCTTCACGACGATCCACGGCAAGGTCAAGGACGCTGCCGACGGCGCGGGGCAGCTCGCCGACGGGCTCTCGCAGGCCGACGACGGCGCCCACCGGCTGGCCGACGGCGCCGACAGCCTCGTCGCGGGGGAGAAGAAGCTCGTGAGCGGCAGCGACCAGCTCGCGCAGGGTGCGTCGAAGGTCGCGTCCGGGGCCGACCAGCTCGCCTCCGGCGCGACCGACCTGCACGCGGGCCTGCAGACGCTCGACCAGCGCACCGCGACCCTGCCCGCCGACACACGGCGCCTCGCGGACGGTGCGCACCAGGTGGCCGACGGCAACGCCAAGGTCGCGGCTGCGGGCGCACAGGTCGCCGCTGCCTCGAACGCCTTCGTCGCCGACGTGACGACCAGCCAGGGGGACCTCGCCGACAGGCTCCGTGCCGCGGGGTTCACCGACACCCAGGTGCAGCAGGTGCTCGACGCGGCGCAGCAGCTGAGCGGCCCGGTCACGAGTGCCAACGGCCAGGTGCAGACGGCGTCGCAGCAGCTGGACCAGCTCTCCGCCGGGGCCGCGCAGGTGGCCGCGGGCGCCGACCGGCTCGCTGCGGCGGCCGGTCCGCTCCACGACGGCATCGCCCGGGCGGACAACGGCAGCGCGCGCCTGGCGTCGGGAGCCAACGACCTCGCCGCCGGCAACCGGGCCCTGGCCTCGGGCGCGTCGGACCTGGCCACCGGCCAGCGTGCGGCCCTCGACGGCGCGACGAAGCTCGACTCCGGCGCCGGCGACCTCGCCACCGGCCTCGACCGGCTCCAGCAGGGCGCCACGAAGCTCCGCGACGGGCTGCAGCAGGGCCTCAGGTCGATCCCCGACCCGAGCCCGGAGGCGCGCAAGGCCGTCGCCCAGACCCTCGGCAACCCGGTGGGCGTGCAGGGCAGCTCGCTGGCGTCGGCGTCGAGCTACGGAGCCGGACTGGCCCCGTTCTTCCTCAGCCTCGCGCTGTGGATCGGCGGCTACGTGCTCTTCCTGCTCGTCAAGCCGCTGTCGGCCCGGGCGCTCGCCGCCGGCCAGCCGAGCTGGCGCACGGCCCTGGGCGGCTGGCTCGCGCCGGCAGTCCTCGGGGTGGTCCAGTCGGTCCTCGTGTATGCCGTGGTGGTGCGGGGCGTGGGCATCGGCGCCGAGCACCCGCTGCTGCTCATCGCCTTCATGGCCGTGGTGTCCCTGGCCTTCGTCATGGTGCTGCACGCGCTCGCCGCCCGGCTGGGCGCACCGGGCAAGTTCCTCGGCCTGGTCTTCATGGTGCTCCAGCTCGTGAGCGCCGGCGGCACGTTCCCGTGGCAGACCCTCCCGGGGCCGCTGCACCCGCTGCACCACGTGCTGCCCATGTCCTACGCGGTCGACGGCATCCGCCGCCTGATGTACGGCGGCTCGCTCGACCACCTGGCCGTCGACCTCGGCGTCCTCGCGGCATACCTCGTCGGCGGGTTCCTCGTGTCCACCGTCGCCGCGCGCCGCGCGGGCACCTGGACGGCCCTGCGGGTCAAGCCCGAGCTGGCCATCTGAGCCGGCTGCCCGGCCCACCCCCGGCGCACGCCGACGTGCCCGGTGCGCGGTGGCACTGAGGCGCGAACAGGGCCATCCTCGGGGTATGACCAGTGCCGGCGACGACAAGGTGCTCCTGCTCCTTCGGCACGCCAAGGCAGAGCAGGTCCTCGGCAAGCCCGACCACGAGCGCGAGCTGACCGGTCGGGGCCGGCGCGACGCCACCGCCGCCGGCCGGTGGCTGCACGAGCAGGGTCTGGGTGCCGAGCTGGTGCTGTGCTCCACCGCGACCCGCACCCGCCAGACCTGGGAGTGGGCGGCCCGGGGCGGAGCCTGCGGCGAGTCAGTGCAGTACGACTCGACCCTCTACGGCGGCGGGACGCAGGGGGTCCTGCAGACGGTCCGCGAGCTCGGTGGGGAGGCCTCGGTCGTCCTCGTCGTCGGCCACAACCCGACCATGGCGGTGCTGGCGAGCTCGCTCGCGGAGGGGGACGGGTCGGTGCTGGCGCACGAGTGCCTGGCCGAGGGCTTCCCGACCTCGTCGGTCGCGGTGCTGCGCTACGCCGGGGCGTGGGAGCACCTGGACACGGGGTCGGCGCGGCTCGAGCGGTGCCACACGGCGCGCGGGTGACCAGGCCGGCTCGTCTGCAGCGTGAGACCCGCGTCCCACGTGCTGGACTGCGGTCCTAGACTGCGGACCATGACGACCCCCGAGCACAGCACCCCCGACGGCGTCGACATCAAGCCGCGCAGCCGCGACGTCACCGACGGCCTCGAGAAGACGGCCGCGCGCGGGATGCTCCGGGCGGTCGGCATGGGCGACGACGACTTCGCCAAGCCGCAGATCGGCGTCGCGTCGTCGTGGAACGAGATCACCCCCTGCAACCTCTCCCTCGACCGGCTCGCCAAGGCGGTCAAGGACGGGGTGCACGCCGGCGGCGGGTTCCCGCTGGAGTTCGGCACGATCTCGGTCTCCGACGGCATCTCGATGGGCCACGAGGGCATGCACTTCTCGCTCGTCAGCCGCGAGATCATCGCCGACTCGGTCGAGACCGTCATGAACGCCGAGCGGCTCGACGGCTCGGTCATGCTGGCCGGCTGCGACAAGTCGCTGCCGGGCATGCTCATGGCCGCCGCGCGGCTCGACCTGGCGTCGGTGTTCCTGTATGCCGGGTCGATCCTCCCCGGCGTGGCCAAGCTCTCGGACGGCACCGAGAAGGAGGTCACGATCATCGACGCGTTCGAGGCGGTCGGGGCCTGTGCCGCGGGCAAGATGTCGCGCGAGGACGTCGACGCCATCGAGCGCGCGATCTGCCCCGGCGAGGGCGCCTGCGGCGGCATGTACACCGCCAACACCATGGCCACCGTCGGTGAGGCGATGGGCATGTCCCTCCCCGGCTCGGCCGCCCCGCCTGCCACGGACCGGCGCCGCGACGCCTACGCCCGCAAGTCCGGCGAGGCGGTCGTCAACCTGCTCCGCCGTGGCATCACCGCGCGCGACATCATGACGAAGGAGGCGTTCGAGAACGCCATCGCGGTCGTCATGGCCTTCGGTGGCTCGACCAACGCCGTCCTGCACCTGCTCGCGATCGCGCACGAGGCCGAGGTCGACCTGACGATCGGCGACTTCCAACGCATCGGGCGCAAGGTCCCGCACCTGGCCGACGTGAAGCCGTTCGGCTCCTTCGTCATGAAGGACATCGACCACATCGGCGGCATCCCGGTGGTGCTCAAGACGCTGCTCGACGCCGACCTGCTCCACGGCGACTGCCTCACCGTCACCGGGAAGACCATGGCCGAGAACCTCGAGGAGCTCGCCCCGCCGCACATCGACGGGCGCGTCATCCGCGACATGGCGCAGCCGATCCACAAGACCGGCGGCCTCACCATCCTCACCGGGTCGCTCGCACCGGAGGGCGCGGTCGTGAAGACGGCCGGCTTCGACGACGAGGTCTTCGAGGGCACCGCGCGCGTCTTCGACGGCGAGCGGGCGGCCATGGACGCCGTGGAGTCGGGCTCGCTCAAGCCCAACGACGTCGTCGTGATCCGGTACGAGGGGCCCAAGGGCGGGCCCGGCATGCGCGAGATGCTCGCGGTGACCGGCGCGATCAAGGGCGCGGGGCTGGGCAAGGACGTGCTGCTGCTGACCGACGGCCGGTTCTCCGGCGGGACGACCGGCCTGTGCGTGGGCCACGTCGCGCCCGAGGCGGTCGACGAGGGGCCGATCGCGTTCGTCCGTGACGGCGACGGCATCCGGCTCGACGTCGCGAACGCCACGCTCGACCTGCTGGTCGACGAGGACGAGCTCGCCCGCCGGCGCGCCGAGGGCGTGACCCACCCCGAGCCGAAGTACACGCGCGGCGTGCTCGCGAAGTACCGCAAGCTCGTCGGCTCCGCCAGCGGCGGGGCGGTCTGCGGCTGACACCGAGGGGGAGCGGACGTGTCGGTCCTGTGACTGAGACGACACGTCCGCATGGTGGTACGCGTCGTCTCGCACGTTGACACCCCGCCGACGCGGCGGGAGAGTGCTCGTGTGGCACGGATTCTCGTACTTCCCTAGCGCGCAGGCACTCTTCCCCGAGAGCCCGCGCGCTGCCCTCCGTCGTCCCCGCCACGGGACTGGGGGGCATTTTTTGTGAACCGACACGGTGTGGCCCGACCCAGCGAGAAGCGAAAGCAGTGAGATCGACGTGAGCGACGCGAGAACGGCACCGACGCCGGCGCCCAGCCCGAGCCAGGTGGCGCAGCAGGCCCGCGCCAAGACCCCCACCCAGGTCACGGGTGCCCAGAGCCTCGTGCTCTCGCTCGAGGCCGTGGGCGTCGACACCGTCTTCGGCATCCCCGGCGGCGCGATCCTCCCGGCATACGACCCGCTGCTGGACTCCACGAAGGTGCGCCACATCCTCGTGCGCCACGAGCAGGGCGCGGGCCACGCGGCCGAGGGCTACGCCAGCGCCACCGGCAGGGTCGGTGTCTGCATGGCGACCTCGGGCCCCGGCGCGACCAACCTCGTCACCGCCATCGCCGACGCCTACATGGACTCGGTCCCGATGGTGGCGATCACCGGCCAGGTCAGCTCGAGCGCGATCGGGACGGACGCCTTCCAGGAGGCCGACATCCGCGGCATCACGATGCCGATCACCAAGCACAACTACCTCGTGACCGATGCGGCCGAGATCCCGCGCGTGGTCGCCGAGGCCTTCCACATCGCCTCGACCGGGCGTCCCGGCCCGGTCCTGGTCGACATCTCCAAGGACGCCCTGCAGGCGCGGACCGTCTTCTCGTGGCCGCCGAAGTTCGACCTGCCGGGCTACCGGCCCGTCGCCCGCCCGCACAACAAGCAGATCCGCGAGGCGGCCCGGCTCGTCGCCGAGGCCAAGCGCCCGGTCCTCTACGTCGGGGGCGGTGTCGTCCGCGGGCACGCGTCGGAGGAGCTGCGGGCGTTCGTCGAGCTCACGCAGATCCCCGTCGTGACCACGCTCATGGCGCGGGGCGCGGTGCCCGACAGCCACCCCCTGCACCTCGGCATGCCGGGCATGCACGGCTCGGTCGCGGCGGTCACCGCCCTGCAGAAGTCGGACCTGCTCATCACCCTCGGCGCGCGGTTCGACGACCGGGTCACGGGCCTGTTGTCGACCTTCGCCCCCGAGGCCAAGGTGATCCACGCCGACATCGACCCGGCCGAGATCTCCAAGAACCGCGTCGCCGACGTCCCGATCGTCGGTGACGTGCGCGAGGTGCTGACCGAGCTGACCGCCGCCGTGACGGCCGACCACCAGGCCGGCAAGGAGGGCGACTACGCCGCCTGGCGCGAGCAGACCGCGGGCTGGAAGGCGACCTTCCCGCTCGGCTACACCACGCCCGAGGGTGAGGAGACCGTCGCGCCGCAGCAGGTCATCGAGCGCATCGGCGCCATCGCGGGGCCGGAGGCCACCTACGTCGCCGGCGTCGGACAGCACCAGATGTGGGCGGCGCAGTTCGTGCAGTACGAGCGCCCGAACGCCTGGCTCAACAGTGGTGGCCTCGGCACGATGGGGTATGCCGTGCCGGCCGCCATGGGCGCCAAGGTCGCCGAGCCCGAGCGCACCGTCTGGGCGATCGACGGCGACGGCTGCTTCCAGATGACCAACCAGGAGCTCGCGACCTGCGTCATCAACAACATCCCGATCAAGGTCGCCGTCATCAACAACAGCAGCCTGGGCATGGTCCGGCAGTGGCAGTCGCTGTTCTACAACGAGCGGTACTCCAACACCGACCTGCACACGTCCGTCGGCCGCCGCGTGCCCGACTTCGTCAAGCTCGCCGAGGCCTACGGCTGCGTCGGCCTGCGGTGCGAGCGGCCGGAGGACATCGACGCGACGATCGCCAAGGCCATGGAGATCAACGACGTCCCGGTCGTCGTCGACTTCGTCGTCCACCGTGACGCGATGGTCTGGCCGATGGTCCCCGCCGGCGTGAGCAACGACGCCATCCAGGTGGCCAAGGACACCGCGCCGCAGTGGGACCGCGAGGACGACACGACGGCGGAGGAGGCCGTGGCCGACCAGGTCGCGGCGGAGCAGGCGGCAGCACAGCAGGAGGCGAACCGCGCATGAGCAAGCACACGCTGTCGGTCCTGGTCGAGAACAAGCCCGGTGTGCTGGCGCGCATCGCGGCGCTGTTCTCGCGGCGGGGCTTCAACATCGACTCCCTCGCCGTGGGCCCGACCGAGCACGCCGAGATCTCGCGGATGACGGTCGTCGTCGACGTCGAGGACCTCCCGCTGGAGCAGGTGACCAAGCAGCTCAACAAGCTCGTCGAGGTGCTCAAGGTCGTCGAGCTCGAGCCGAACGCCTCGGTCCAGCGCGAGATCCTGCTCGTGAAGGTCCGCACCGACCTCAACAGCCGCAGCCACGTCCTGGAGACGGTGCAGCTGTTCCGCGCCAAGGTCGTCGACGTCGCGAGCGACACGCTCACGATCGAGGTCACCGGCAACCGGGACAAGCTGACCGCCTTCCTCGAGGTGCTCGAGCCGTTCGGGGTCAAGGAGCTCGTGCAGTCCGGGATGGTGGCCATCGGGCGCGGCTCGCGCTCGATCACCGACCGGGCGCTGCGCTCCGCCTGACCCCCGCGCCGTGGTGAGCTCACGGCATACCGAAGACGCACCGAAACCGAACCAGCAGAACGAAACCCGCAACCTAAGGAGTTGGCCACCGTGGCCGAGATGTTCTACGACGACGACGCTGACCTGAGTGTGGTCCAGGGCAAGAAGGTGGCCGTGATCGGCTACGGCAGCCAGGGCCACGCCCACGCGCTCAACCTGCGCGACTCGGGCGTCGACGTCCGCGTCGGCCTGGCCGAGGGCAGCAAGAGCCGGGCGAAGGCCGAGAACGAGGGCCTCACCGTGAAGTCCGTCGCCGACGCCGTGAAGGAGGCCGACCTCGTCGTCATCCTCACCCCGGACCAGGTGCAGCGGACGGTGTACGCCAACGACATCCAGCCCAACCTCAAGGAGGGCGCGGCGCTGCTGTTCGGCCACGGCTTCAACATCCGGTTCGGCTACATCAAGCCCGAGGCCGGCTCGGACGTCGTCATGGTCGCGCCCAAGGGCCCGGGTCACCTCGTGCGCCGCGAGTACGTCGATGGCCGAGGCGTGCCGGTGCTGCTCGCGGTCGAGCAGGACGCCAGCGGCACGGCCTGGGACCTCGCGAAGTCCTACGCCAAGGCGATCGGCGGCCTGCGCGCCGGCGGCATCAGGACGACGTTCACCGAGGAGACCGAGACCGACCTGTTCGGTGAGCAGTCGGTGCTCTGCGGTGGCGCGAGCCAGCTGATCATGTACGGCTTCGAGACCCTGGTCGAGGCCGGCTACCAGCCCGAGGTCGCGTACTTCGAGTGCCTGCACGAGCTCAAGCTCATCGTCGACCTCATGGTCGAGGGCGGCATCGCCAAGCAGCGCTGGTCGGTGTCGGACACGGCCGAGTACGGCGACTACGTGTCGGGCCCCCGCGTGATCGACGAGCACGTCAAGGAGAACATGAAGGCGGTGCTCGCCGACATCAAGAGCGGTGCGTTCGCCCAGCGGTTCATCGACGACCAGGACGCCGGTGCCCCGGAGTTCAAGGCGCTGCGCGAGAAGGGTGCCCAGCACCCGATCGAGGCCACCGGCCGCGACCTGCGCAAGCTCATGGCGTGGGTGAAGGACACCGACACCGACTACGTCGAGGGCTCCGCGGCCCGCTGACGGGCGGCAAGGGTCCCACGCTCTGCGTGGGCGGACACGAGCGACGAAGGAGCGAGGCCCGGAGGCCGCCGCGGAAGCGGGCCCGAGGGTGCCGCCCGCTGACACCTTCCGCTAAACGGCGGTTGCTCGGCTTCCCGCGGGACACCAACCCGCGGGTCGTCGAGCAACCGCCGTTCTGCGTGCGGGGGAGCGGGGGCGGTCACGGGCGGCCCCTAGGGTGGGCGCCGTGAGGGAGCTCGTCGACGGTTGGCCGTATGCCGCGGTGTTCGCGCTGTTCTTCGCCAGCGGCATGGCGCGGTCCCACCTGACCTACTGGGCCGGCCGCGGCATCCGTCACGGCGGGGGACGCAGCCGGTTGGCGGGGCACCTCGACCGGCCGGTCGTGAGGCGCGCCGAGGACGTCGTGCGCCGGCTCGGGGCTCCCGTCGTCGCCCTGTCGTTCCTGACCGTCGGTCTGCAGACCGCCGTCAACGCCGCGGCCGGGTCCCTGCGGATGCCGCTGTCCCACTACCTACCGGCGACGGTCGTGGGCTCCCTGGCCTGGGCCGCGCTCTACACGACGGTGGGGTTCGCCGTGCTCCGTGCGTGGGTCGGTGGCCTCGCGTGGCCGTGGGCTGCCGCGGGGCTGGTCGCCGCGGCGCTCCTCGTCGCGGTGTCCCTCACGGTGGGGACCCGGCTGCGACGGCGGCTGGCACCCCGGGTGTGACGGCGCCGCGGTAGCGGGCGGGTCCGTCCTCGGGTGTGACGTGCGTTCCAGATGTCGAGCGACCGCATCCACATGGTGAGAGGGCGCCTATGCTGGCCGCGGGCACAGCGTGGTGCCGAGACCCCCGTCAGCCACCCCCGGAACCCTTCAAGGAACCCACGTGAGCAAGCCGATCGTCCTCATCGCCGAGGAGCTGTCCCCGGCCACCATCGACGCCCTCGGGCCCGACTTCGAGATCCGCCACGTCGACGGCGCCTCCCGCGAGGCCCTGCTGCCCGCGCTCGCCGACGCCGACGCGGTCCTCATCCGCTCCGCCACGAAGATGGACGCCGAGGCGGTCGCCGCGGCGAAGAACCTCAAGGTGATCGCGCGGGCCGGTGTGGGTCTCGACAACGTCGACGTCCCCGCCGCCACCCAGGCGGGCGTCATGGTGGTCAACGCCCCGACCTCCAACATCACGTCTGCCGCCGAGCTCGCCGTGGGCCTGCTGCTGGCCACCGCGCGCAACATCGCCCCCGCGAACCAGGCCCTCAAGGGTGGCGCGTGGAAGCGCAGCAAGTACTCCGGCGTCGAGCTGCTCGACAAGAAGGTCGGCGTGGTCGGCTTCGGTCGCATCGGCCAGCTCGTGGCCGAGCGCCTGCGCGGCTTCGGCATGGAGATCCTCGCCTACGACCCCTACGTCTCGGCCCAGCGCGCCGGGCAGCTGGGCGCCCGGCTGGTGAGCCTCGACGAGCTGCTCGAGCAGTCCGACTTCATCACCGTGCACCTGCCCAAGAGCCCGGAGACCCTCGGCCTCATCGGCAAGGAGGCGCTCACCAAGGTCAAGCCCAGCGTGCGCATCATCAATGCCGCCCGTGGCGGCATCGTCGACGAGGAGGCGCTCGCCGAGGCCCTGCGCGAGGGGCGGGTCGCCGGTGCCGGCATCGACGTCTTCGCGACCGAGCCGACCACCGAGAGCCCGCTGTTCGAGTTCGAGTCGGTCGTCGTGACCCCGCACCTCGGCGCCTCGACCGACGAGGCGCAGGAGAAGGCCGGCGTCGCCGTGGCGAAGTCGGTGCGGCTCGCACTCGGCGGCGACCTCGTGCCCGACGCGGTCAACGTGGACGGCGGCGCGGTCCCCGAGGAGGTCCGCCCCGGCATCGCCCTCGTCGAGAAGCTCGGACGCATCTTCACCGCGCTCGCCGGCTCCGTCCCCGTGCAGCTCGACGTCGACGTGCAGGGCGAGATCACCGAGCACGACGTGTCGATCTGGAAGCTGGCCGCGCTCAAGGGCCTGTTCGCCGATGTCACCGAGGACCCGGTGACCTACGTCAACGCCCCGCTGCTCGCCGAGCAGCGCGGCTGCGAGGTGCGCCTGCTCACCGACCCGTCGAGCACCGACTTCCGCAACGTCACGACGCTGCGCGGCACCCTCGCCGACGGCTCGACCGTCTCGGTGTCCGGCACCCTCACGGGCCCGCGCCTCATCGAGAAGATCGTGGGCGTCAACGGCTTCGACCTCGAGGTCGCGCTGGCCGACCACCTCGCGTTCTTCACCTACGTCGACCGCCCGGGCGTCATCGGCACGGTCGGCCGCCTGCTCGGCGACGCGCAGGTCAACATCGCCGGCATGCAGGTGGCGCGCAAGGAGCAGGGCGGCTCGGCCCTGGTCACCCTCACGGTCGACACCAAGGTCCCCGCCGACGTCCTGGGCGCCATCGCGTCCGAGGTGGGCGCCGAGGTCACCGTCGTCGACCTCGCCGACTGACGCCTCCCCACGCCTCACCCACGTATGCCGTGCGGCCCCTCTCCGGGGTCGCACGGCATACGTCGTCGTGGGGGAGCGGCACGGGCGTCTCAAGGGTCGGCGGGCGTCTCACACACTGGGAAACGGGTTCCAGATAGTTGGACGTCCACGTAATCTCGAAGCATGGCGCGGCAGCTGGTGATTCTTAGCAGCCGCGGCGAGTTCCGGTAGTCAGCCAGCTCGCCGCGGAGATCCCGCCGTGCGTGGCTGACAGCGGCCCCCTGGAACCCAGGGCTGGCCCCCGAAACCCCAAGACCCCGAATCCCTGTCCGCACAGGGAGATCCGTGAAGGAAGCGATCGTGATGAGCGAAGAGGCCCAGAAGGCGCGTCAGGCACTGCAGGAGTCGATGGACCTGCGCGAGCAGGGTCACTCGGACGACTGAGACCCTCCCCGGGGTGGCCTGAGAGCCACCCCTCGACGAACGGCCCCGATCCCCGCGATCCGGGGCCGTTCGTCATCTGAGACACACATATCGCATGCCAAGACGATCCCTAGGCTGGTTCCCATGAGCTCCGACCCCGCCACGACCCCGTCGTCCGACACCGTCGCCCTCGCCGTCATCGGCGGGGACGGGATCGGCCCGGAGGTCGTCGCCGAGGGCCTGAAGGTCCTCGAGGCGGTCACGGCCGGCAGCGGAACCAAGTTCCACACGACCGAGTACGACCTGGGCGCCCGTCGCTGGCACGCCACCGGCGAGACGCTGCCCGACTCGGTGCTCGAGGAGCTGCGCGGCCACGACGCGATCCTGCTCGGCGCGATCGGGGACCCGACGGTCCCGAGCGGCGTCCTCGAGCGGGGCGTCCTGCTGCCGCTGCGGTTCGCGCTCGAGCACTACGTGAACCTGCGCCCGGCCAAGCTGTACCCGGGCGTCCAGAGCCCGCTCGCCGTCGAGCGGGTCGCCCCCGACGGCATCGACTTCGTCGTCGTGCGCGAGGGCACCGAGGGCCCGTACACCGGCAACGGCGGCTCGCTGCGCACCGGCACCCCGAACGAGATCGCCACCGAGGTCAGCGTCAACACGCGGTTCGGCGTCGAGCGGGTCGTCCGCGACGCGTTCGCCCGCGCCCAGGCGCGCCCGCGCAAGCACCTGACGCTCGTGCACAAGCACAACGTGCTCACCCACGCGGGGCACCTGTGGCGCCGCACGGTCGAGGAGGTCGGGGCGGAGTTCCCCGACGTCGAGACGGCCTACCAGCACGTCGACGCGGCCACCATCTTCCTGGCCACCGACCCGGGGCGGTTCGACGTCATCGTCACCGACAACCTCTTCGGCGACATCATCACCGACATCGCCGCAGCGATCGCCGGCGGCATCGGCCTGGCCGCCAGCGGCAACATCAACCCCGACCGGACCGCGCCAAGCATGTTCGAGCCGGTCCACGGGTCGGCCCCCGACATCGCCGGCCAGGGCAAGGCCGACCCCACCGCGACGATCCTCTCCGTCGCCATGCTGCTCGAGCACCTCGGCCGCCCCGAGGAGGCCGCCCGCGTCGAGGCGGCCGTGGCGGCGGACCTCGCCGAGCGGGGCAGCTCGGTACGCAGCACCACCGAGGTCGGCGACGCGGTCGCCGCCCGGCTCTAGGTCCCCGGCGGCGCCCGCCTCTCCTGCCCGACGCGCCCGGCCGGGCAGGTAACCTCGGCAGGAGAACCCGCACCGTCGCAGGAGGACTCCATGAGCCAGACCGCCGCCCCGTTGACCTTCGAGGTCACCCGCCGCACCGACCCGCGGCCGGACGCGGAGCGCGAGGCCGTACTGGCGAACCCCGGCTTCGGGACGACCTTCACCGACCACATGGTCACGGCCACGTGGACGCGCGACGAGGGTTGGCACGACGGCAGGGTCACGGCATACGGGCCCATCACGCTCATGCCGTCGGCGGCGGTCCTGCACTACGCGCAGGAGATCTTCGAGGGCATGAAGGCCTACCGGCACGAGGACGGGTCCATCTGGACCTTCCGCCCGGAGGCCAACGCCCAGCGGATGCTGCGCAGCTCCACGCGGATGGCGCTGCCGCAGCTGCCGGAGGACGACTTCCTCGCCTCGCTGCGCGCGCTGGTCGAGGTGGACCAGGCCTGGGTGCCGGCGTACGACGGCGGCGAGAAGAGCCTGTACCTGCGGCCGTTCATGTACGCCTCGGAGGCGTTCCTCGGCGTGCGCCCGGCCGCCGAGGTGACCTACTCAGTGATCGCCTCGCCGGCAGGCGCCTACTTCAGCGGCGGCATCAAGCCGGTCACCCTGTGGCTCTCGGAGCACTACGCCCGGGCGGGGGAGGGTGGCACCGGCGCGGCCAAGTGCGGCGGCAACTACGCCTCCTCGCTCGCCGGCCAGCTCGAGGGCATCGAGCACGGGTGCGACCAAGCGGTGTTCCTCGACTCCTCGACGCACACCTACGTCGAGGAGCTCGGCGGCATGAACCTGTTCTTCGTCACCCGGGACAACCGGCTGGTCACGCCCGAGCTGACCGGCTCCATCCTCGAGGGCGTCACGCGGTCATCGGTGCTCGAGCTCGGCAAGGAGCTCGGGCTGACGGTCGAGGAGCGCCGGGTGCCGATCTCGGAGTGGAAGGACGGAGCGGCGTCGGGGGAGATCGCCGAGATCTTCGCCTGTGGGACGGCCGCGGTCATCACGCCCGTGGGCGAGATGCGCTGGGACGGCGGCTCGTGCGACCACCGCCGGGGCGGCGAGGACATCGGCGAGGTCACCTCGACGATCCGGACGCGCCTGCTCGACATCCAGTACGGCCGCACCGAGGACACCCACGGCTGGATGACCCGCCTGGTCTGAGCGGGAGTCGCCCGGTGGGCCCGGCGGGCTCGCCCCGGTGCGCTCACCCCGGTGCGCTCAGCCCGGTGCGCTCAGCCCGGTGCGCTCAGCCCGGTGCGCCCACCTGCAGGCGCCCACCCCGGCGTTCCCCAGCCCCCTGCCCTTGTCGCGTGCTGTGCGTTGCCCCACCACCCGGGGCAACGCACAGCAGCGCCGGCCCGCCCTCGGACGGAGAGTCGGCGCCCACCATCCGGACGCGGCATACCAGTGGCCGGACGAGGGTGTCACCATGGGTGCATGACGTCCTGGCACGTGGCCACCGCCACGGTGATTATCGACTAGCGCGACGAGACTCCTCCCGTCGCGCAGACCTCCCGCACCCGGGGGGTCTTTTCGTTTGTGAAGCACGGTCCGTTCGTGCAGCACAGCGTTTGTGGCGACGTCCCGGCCCACCCCCGCCGGACGTCGGGCACGGCGGAGGACAATGACCACCAGGACGACAGACGTCACGGGCCACCCTGCGGTGGCCCGCCCGCGAGAACGGCCCCGAGGACCCACGATGAGCGACCTGCACGTCTACGACACGACCCTGCGCGACGGCGCGCAGCAGGAGGGGCTCAACCTCTCCGTCGCCGACAAGCTCGCCATCGCGGCGCACCTCGACGAGCTGGGCGTCGGCTTCATCGAGGGCGGCTGGCCGGGCGCGAACCCCAAGGACACGGAGTTCTTCGCCCGGGCCCGCACCGAGCTGCAGCTGCGCAACGCCACGCTCGCGGCGTTCGGCGCGACCCGGCGGGCCGGCGGCGTGGCTGCCGACGACCCGCTGGTCTGCGCCCTGCTCGACTCCCAGGCGCCGGTCGTCACCCTCGTGGCGAAGTCGCACGTGCGCCACGTCGAGTCAGCGCTGCGCACCACCCTGGAGGAGAACCTCGCCATGGTGCGCGACACCGTCTCCTTCCTCACCGGCGAGGGCCGGCGGGTGTTCCTGGATGCCGAGCACTTCTTCGACGGGTATGCCGCGGACCGCGCCTACGCGCTCGAGGTCGTGCGCACCGCGCTCGAGGCGGGCGCCGAGGTCGTGGCCCTGTGCGACACCAACGGCGGCATGCTGCCCGGCCAGGTGGCCGATGTCGTGGGGGACACCGTCGCCGCCACCGCGGGTCGCGTCGGCATCCACTGCCACAACGACACCGGGTGCGCCGTGGCGAACTCGATGGCGGCCGTCGAGGCGGGCGCCAGCCACGTCCAGGGCACCATCAACGGGTACGGCGAGCGCACCGGCAACGCCGACCTGCTCACCGTCGTGAGCAACCTGCAGATCAAGCGTGGGCTGCCCCTGCTGCAGCCCGAGCGGCTGCGCGAGGCGACGCGGATCGCGCACTCGATCAGCGAGATCACGAATGTCCCGCCCTACTCGCGCCAGCCCTACGTCGGCGCCAGCGCGTTCGCGCACAAGGCCGGTCTGCACGCCAGCGCGATCAAGGTCGACCCCGACCTCTACCAGCACACCGACCCGCAGCACGTCGGCAACGACATGCGCATGCTCGTGTCGGACATGGCCGGCCGTGCCTCGATCGAGCTCAAGGGCCGCGAGCTGGGCTACGACCTGTCGGGCGACCCGGAGCTGCTGGCCCGCGTCCTCGCGACGGTCAAGGAGCTCGAGCTGCGCGGCTACACCTTCGACGCGGCCGACGCGTCGTTCGAGCTGCTGCTGCGCCGCGAGGTGGAGGGCGCCACGCACGACTTCTTCGAGGTCGAGTCCTGGCGGGTCATCACCGACGCCCGTGGTGGCGAGGACGCGCTGTCCGAGGCCACGGTGAAGGTGGTGGCCGGTGGCCAGCGGGTCGTCGCGACCGGCGAGGGCAACGGCCCCGTCAACGCGCTCGACCACGCGCTGCGGCAGGCGCTCGTCCCGGCATACCCCGAGCTCGACAAGCTCGAGCTGATCGACTTCCGCGTCCGCATCCTCGACGCGGCGCACGGCACCGACGCGGTCACCCGCGTGCTCATCGAGACCTCCGACGGGTCCACCTCCTGGGAGACCATCGGCGTGGCCGGCAACATCATCGAGGCGTCGTGGCAGGCGCTCGTGGACGGCGTCACCTACGGCCTGGTGCGCGCGGGCGTCCCTGTCCGGTAGCGCGGGCCGGGGCCTGGGGCCCGTGCGGGTGGGGAGCCATCCGCCTGCCTGCCGGGACGAAGTCGAGCACCGACCGGTCCTCGGCGCAGGGGGGGGTATGCCGGGACCGGCCGGTGCTCGGAACGCCCAGGCGTCTGCGGGGAGGCCGGGCGGTGGAGCGCCGACCGGCCCTCAGGGGACGTGGACCGGTCGGCGTACTCCTTACCCTCGCGCACGGGCGACCCTCGCCGCCCGGTGCCGCGGTCGCAATTCGCCTAGTGCATGGGGATCAGTGCGTACCGGGCAGCCACAGCGAGACGCGCGTGCCGCCCTCGGGGCGCTCCTCCACCGAGCACCGGCCGCCCGCCAGGGTGGCCCGGTCACGCATGCCGGACACGCCCCGGTGCCCGGGCAGCGAGGACTCGACGCCGTCGCCGGGACCCACGCCGTCGTCGTCGACGAGGACCTGGAGGCCGTCGTCGACCCCCGACACCAGCACCGAGACGTGCTGGGCGCGGGCGTGCTTGAAGGCGTTGACGAGGGCCTCCTTGGCGATCCGGTAGGCGACGGCCCGGGTGGACTCGGGCATCTCCGGCTCGCCGGTGCCGTCGACGGAGCGGATGACGTCGGTGCCCTCGAACACCTCCTCGACGGCCCGCGCCAGCGCGGGGGTGACGCCCTCGTGCAGGTCCGGCGGCTCGAGGTCGAACAGCAGGGCCCGGAGGCGGTCCGTGGCCCCCCGCACGCTCTCCTGCAGCCCGTCGAGCTCGGGCAGCAGGTCCGGCGCGTGCTCGCGCAACCTGCGGCGCAGCAGGCCGAGCCGCAGGTCCACGGCGGCGCAGGCCTGGACCGGGTCGTCGTGGACGTCCGCGGCGATCCTGGCCCGCTCGGCGTCCTGGGCGTCCACGAGTCGGGTGAGCAGAGCCGAGCGCTGCTCGACGAGGTCACGCAGGGCGGCCTCCGCGGCGACCCGCTCGGTGATGTCGCGCTGCACGGTGGCAAGTGCGAACGGCTCGCCCGTGCTGATGTCGCGCATGAGGAAGCTGGCCACGACGACGGGGATCGCCGCGTCGGACTGCCACCTCTTGAGGGTCGTCTGCCCCTCCCAGTGCCCGTCGCGGACGACGGCGGGCTGCTCGACCTCGACGGAGGCGACCAGGCCCTCCGGGGTCAGGTAGTCGGCGATGGTCGTCCGGCGCACGTCGGTGTCGGCGGGCATGCCGATGAGCGTCCGCCCACCGGGGTTGAGGTACTCGACCGTGCCGTCGAGCGAGGCGATGGCGATGAAGTCGGGGGAGGCGTCGACGAGGGCCTTGAACCGGCTGAGGTCGGACGCCAGGTCCTCCACGCGTCGCCGGTCGGCCGCCGCCGCCGTCTCGCGGGCCCGCTGCTCGGTCACGTCCGTGGCCACGCCGACCGCGCCCGTGAGCCGACCCGTCTCGTCGACGAGCGGCTCGAAGTGCAGCGCGAGCCGCCTGCCCTGGAACTCCCGCTCTCCGTGGAAGCGCTCGCCGGCCAGCGCCCTGCTGATGGCCTCGGTGGCCAGCGGGTCGTCCCGGTAGACGTCGAAGAAGCTCTGGCCGAGGAGCTCGTTGTGGCCCAGCCCGATCGCCATCAGCCCCGGTCCCACCGACAGGGTGCACCGCCCCTCGGCGTCCATGCCGAAGATGACCTGGGGTCCGACATCGGCCCCGTCGTCGATCGCGAGCCAGTCGCCCTCTGCCATGCCCGTCCCCTCCAGGTCCCGACCCGCGGTGGTCGCTGGCTCATCGTAGGCACCGAGGGGGAGGGCTCGCCGTACGGGCGGCCGACGCGCACCGGGCTGCTCGCGCTCAGTGACGCGTCAGGGTGCGCAGCGCGCCGGCCGCCGTCTCCGTCGCGAGGACGACCTCACCGGCCGCGCACCGGGCCAGCAGGTCCGGCAGGGCCTCGCCGATCTGGCCCTTCGTGAGGTAGCCGACCGCTCCAGCGCGGACGACCGAGGCCACGGTGCTGGCGGTGACGTCGGCCGAGACCGCGACGACGACGGGGGCGCCGGGCAGTGCGGCGACGGCGGCGACGGCTCCCGCCCCACCGCCCGGCATACGGATGTCGAGGAGGGCCACGTCGACGGCGATCTCGGACGCCAGCCGCAGGGCGTCGTCCCCGCTGGAGGCCTGGGCGACCACGGTGAACCGGCCGTCGGACTCGATGACGTGCACGAGCGCGGCGAGCATCTGCGGGTGGTCGTCGGCGACGAGCACGCGGAGCGGGGACACGGACATTCCTGACGCGGCGAGGGGTTTCGTTGGCAATTCATTCTGCCGCCGGATGGGGGGCTCGATGCCGGTGCGCGCGCTTCCCGGCCGGTAGTGCATGGATACTAGGCGCGGAGGTGGTGTCGTGAGCGAAGGGGCCGAGGTGGCGCAGGACGCCGGGGTGGGGCAGCCGATCCGTGTCGTGATCGTCGACGACCACGAGGTGGTGGCTGCCAGCCTGGCGCGCGTCCTCGACGACGAGCCGGACGTGAGGACCGTCGGGCTGGCGAACAGCATCGCCCAGGCCCGCGCGCGGGTGCAGTCGGCCGCTCCCGACGTGCTCATCCTCGACCGGAGGCTGCCGGACGGGGACGGGGTCGAGGCGATCGCCGGCCTCAAGGCGTTGCGGCCCAGCATGAACGTGCTGGTCCTGACCGGCTCGAGCTCGGACGACGTGCTCGTGCGTGCGCTGGAGGCGGGCGCGGCCGGGTTCCTCTCCAAGACGCGCAGCCTCGGTGAGGTGACCAGCGCCGTGCGGGCCGCGGCGCAGGGTGAGGCGACCATCTCCCCGGAGATGCTGGCCCGGCTGCTGCCGAAGCTGACCCGCAGCCCGGCGCCCGGACCGACCCTCACCCGCCGCGAGGAGGAGGTCCTGGCCATGCTGGCGCGCGGCCTGTCGAACGCCGCCATCGCCGCCGAGCTCGTCGTCAGCGTCAACACCGTCCGCAACCACGTCTCGAACCTGTCGGCCAAGCTCGGCGCGCACAGCAAGCTCGAGGCGATGTCCATCGCGATCCAGCGAGGCCTGCTCTCACCCCCCGGCTGAGCCATCAGCGGGCGTCGGACGCGCCCGGTGGGATTCGCAAAACGGCGGTTGCGCGGCAACCCGCGGGACAACAACCCGCGGTATGCCGCGCAACCGCCGTTTTGCGCGAAAGGCGAGGGTTGGGTCAGTCGGTGCCGGACTCGATCGCCGCGCGGTCGAGGGCGTCGTCCTGCTCGTCGACGTCGGCCGCGCTCGGGTTCGCCGAGATGGCACGCGCGCCGCCGGGCTCGAGGTCACCCACGAGGTCCTGGTGACGGCGCACGAGCTGGCCCTGCGCGGCATACAGCTCGAGCTTGGCCCGGCTGTCGGCGATGTCGAGGTTGCGCATGGTGAGCTGGCCGATGCGGTCGACGGGGCCGAAGGCCGCGTCCTCGGTGCGCTCCATCGAGAGCTTCTCGGGGTGGTAGGAGAACGCCGGGCCCTCGGTGCGGATGATCGAGTAGTCGTCACCGCGCCGCAGCCGCAGGGTGACCTCGCCCGTGACGGCCGAGGCGACCCAGCGCTGCAGCGACTCGCGCAGCATGAGCGACTGCGGGTCGAGCCAGCGGCCCTCGTAGAGCAGACGGCCCAGCCGGCGGCCCTCGGCGTGGTAGCTCGCGATGGTGTCCTCGTTGTGGATCGCGTTGAGCAGCCGCTCGTAGGTGATGTGCAGCAGCGCCAGGCCGGGGGCCTCGTAGATGCCGCGCGACTTCGCCTCGATGATGCGGTTCTCGATCTGGTCGGACATGCCGAGGCCGTGACGGCCGCCGACCTTGTTGGCCTCGTCGACCAGGGCGACGGCGTCCCCGCCGAAGTCCTCGCCGTTGATCGCGACGGGGCGGCCCTGCTCGAACCGGACCGTCACGTCCTCGGACGCGATGTGCACCGACTCGTCCCAGAAGGCGACGCCCATGATCGGGTCGACGACCTCCATCGACTCGTCGAGGTACTCCAGCGTCTTGGCCTCGTGGGTCGCGCCCCAGATGTTGGCGTCCGTGGAGTACGCCTTCTCGGCGCTCGCGCGGTAGGGGAGGTCGCGGGCCGTGAGCCACTGGGACATCTCGTGCCGGCCGCCGAGCTCGTGCACGAAGTCGGCGTCGAGCCACGGCTTGTAGATGCGCAGCGAGGGGTTGGCCAGCAGGCCGTAGCGGTAGAAGCGCTCGATGTCGTTGCCCTTGAAGGTCGAGCCGTCGCCCCAGATGTCGACGCCGTCCTCCTTCATGGCGCGCACGAGCAGGGTGCCGGTGACCGCGCGGCCCAGGGGAGTGGTGTTGAAGTACGTGCGGCCGCCGCTGCGGATGTGGAAGGCGCCGCAGGCGATGGCGGACAGGCCCTCCTCGACGAGGGCCGAGCGGCAGTCGACGAGGCGCGCGAGCTCGGCGCCGTACTGGCCGGCGCGGCCCGGGACGGTGTCGATCTCGGGCTCGTCGTACTGGCCGAGGTTCGCGGTGTACGTGCAGGGGACGGCCCCCTTCTCACGCATCCACGCGACCGCGACCGAGGTGTCGAGACCGCCGGAGAAGGCGATGCCGACACGTTCACCGACAGGGAGGGACGTCAGAACCTTGGACACAGCAGGTCAGCCTACGGCCCCGCTCGTCGACGGTCCCCGGCTGCCCATGTGGTGGCCTCGCTCATCCGTTGACAAGGTGGCGTGGGCCGGTGATGGTGAGCCGTTCCGAGTTCTGCTGCGAGGGGGAGGCGATGGACGGAAGTGGTCTGGAGGGGCAGGCGGCGGACCTGCCGCCCCGCGAGCGGATGGTGCTGGGGTTGCTGCTCACGTGGCTGCTCGCCCCGGTCCTTCGGTTCGACGACACCGAGGACGGTCGACGGCGCGCTGAGGTCTGCCGGGAGTGGCTGCGCCGGGCCGTGCTCGAGGTCGGGGACGGCCGGTCCGATGGCCTGGTCCGCGATGCCCTGCTCCGCGAGGTCCTGGCCAGCGAGGAGCTCCAGCTCGACGAGGAACCGGACGGCCCGGCGGCCTTCCGGGTGGACTTCCTGGCGGCGCTCGCCTACGCCCTCGAGGCCGGCCGGGGCGACGAGCGCTCCTTCACCGGCCTGTTCTCGCGCGTGGAGAGCACACTGGACTTCGCCGACGACGCCGGGCTAGCTCCGCCGCTGCCCTGGCTCGACGCGCAGGTCCTGGAGGTGATCGACGGGCTCCGGGAGGCGGGCGCCTCCGACGGGGTCGACGAGGCGCTGCTGCGCCGTCTCCAGGACGTCCTCGCCCCCTCGAGGGCAGTCCTCACGGAGTCCCCGTCTGGCTGACCGGCACCAACCGGTCCAGCGCCTGGAGGAGCCGCTCACGGATCACCTGGCCGCGGTCGGCGAAGTCCCGCTGCGCCGCGGCATACTCCGCGCGCCCCGCCGGGGTCTCGACCGGCACCGGCTCGTACCCCAGCGAACTCAGGTCGTACGGCGAGGCGCGCATGTCGAGCTCGCGGATCTCGCGCGCGAGGTCGAACGCGTCGAGGGTGAGGTCGCCGGGGAGGGCGGGCCCCAGCTTCATGCACCACTTGTAGAGGTCCATCCCCGCGTGCAGGCAGCCCGGCTGCTCCAGGGCCACCTGGGACTCGCGGGTCGGCTGCAGCACGTTCAGCGGCCGGGCGGGCGGGGTGTAGAAGCGGAACGCGTCGAAGTGCGTGCAGCGGATCCGCAGCGACTCCACGAGGTCGTCGGTGCCCGAGGAGCCCAGCCTCAGCGGCCAGCCGGCGTGCCGCACCTCCTCCTCGCGCTGCCGGTAGACCATCGCCCACTCGTGCAGCCCGAAGCAGCCGAGCTGCGCCGGGCGGGCGGCCGTCGCCGACACCAGCCGGCGGACGAAGTCGACCGTGCGCCCGCGGTCCGCGAGGTATGCCGCGGTGTCCAGCTCCACGGCGTCCCCGACGGTCCGGTGGTGCCGCCACCCGGCGCGCTCGGTGCCGCCCGCGGCCTCGAGGGCCACGCCCGCACCCGGGTGCCACCGGCGCAGCCGCCCGGCGGAGAACGGGTAGTAGGTGAAGAGGAAGTCCTCGACGGGGTGGCGGCGCCCGCCGGTGCGCCGGGCGCGGTGCGCGGCGGTGGCGGCGTCGGCACGCTCGGCGTGGGCGGCCTCGAGCGCGCGCCACGCCTGCTGCTCGATCACGGTCCCGGTCATCGGTTGTCAAGCCTAACGAGACGTATGGCGCTGCCGGCCGCGCGATGGCAGCGTGGGGCCACCACGTCCCGGGAGGTCCCATGCGCCGTCGCATCCTCGTCACGTTCCTCGCAGCCGTCGCGCTGCTCGTCGCGCCGACTGCCGCCTCCGCGGCGCCGTCGGACCGCGGGCAGCAGCAGGCCACCGGCTGGTACCTGTCGCTCGGCGACTCGCTCGCCGCCGGCTACCAGCTCGGGGTCGACCACCCGAACGAGGGCTATGCCGGGCCGACGCTGGCGGCCCTGCAGCAGACCGCGCCCAAGACCAAGCTGGTCAACCTCGCGTGCTCGGGCGAGACGACGACCTCGATGATCGACGGCGGCAGGTGCACCTACGAGGAGGGCAGCCAGCTCGACCAGGCGGTCGAGTTCCTCCACGCCCACCGGCTGACGACGCGGCTGGTCACCCTCGACATCGGCGGCAACGACATCGCCAAGTGCGGCTTCTCCGGCCTGCAGGACAGCTGCATCGACCCGGCGCTGGCCACCCTGCGGCAGAACCTGCCGACGATCATGGAGCGGCTGCACGCCGCCGCGCCGCAGGCCCACATCGTCGTCCTCAACTACTACGACCCGTTCCTGATCTACGCGCTGCAGGGGCCGTCCGGCCTGCCGCTGGCGCAGAAGTCGCTGGTCGTCCTCGGGACGTTCGACGGGCTCATCGCCGCGACCGCCGCGGCGCAGGGGGCGGACGTGGCCGACGTGGCCGGCGCGTTCTCGACGACGAGCTGGACGCCGCTCGTGCCGGTCCCGGGCATCGGGTCGGTGCCGCTCAACCTGGCGCGGATCCTGATGTGGACCTGGATGGCACCGCCGCGGCTGGACTTCCACGCCAACGACACGGGGTATGCCGTGATGGCCGGCGCGGTGATCGCGGAGCTCTGAGCCGGCCGGCCGTGCTCAGGCCGGCCGTGCTCAGGCCGCGGCCTGTGCGTCGTGCAGGACGCGGTCGAGGTCGTGGTCGAGGTCGCTGAAGGCGATCGAGGAGTCGGCGCCGTGCGGTGCCCGGGGCAGGCCCCAGGTGCGGCGGTGGTGCCGCTCGATGCCGGCGACGAGCGCGGTGGTCAGGGCCAGGAGCAGGAGAAGTGTCATGACAGGAATAGTGCGCTCGTGCCGATCCTGCCACGAGTGGCAGAACTGACGCGAACGACCAATTCTCTGCCATACTCCGGTCATGGCCCTGTCCACGATCGCCGCGCTCGTCACCGACCCCGTCGCCATGTTCGAGACCGCCATCGCCTGCGAGGTGTTCGGCCTCGACCGCACTGACGACGGCGTGCCGCCCTTCACGTTCATGACCTGCGGGGAGACCCCGGGAGTCCCCGTCCCCACCACCAGCGGTGGGGCGCTCGTGCCCACCCACCAGTGGCAGGACGCGGTCGGGGCCGACCTCGTCGTGATGCCGGCCGGCGGGGTCCGCGACTCCTACCCGCAGGAGCTGCTCGACGTCATCCGGGCCGCCCACGCCCGCGGCGCCACGGTCCTGTCGATCTGCACGGGCGCCTTCATCCTGGGCGAGACCGGCCTGCTCGACGGGCTCACCGCCGTGACGCACTGGCGGTATGCCGAAGAGTTCGCCCGCCGCTTCCCGCGCACCCAGGTCTCGATGGACGTCCTCTACGTCGACCACGGCCAGATCGTCACGGGCGCCGGGACCGCCGCCGGCATCGACGCCGTGCTGCACCTCGTGCGGCGCGAGCTGGGGTCGGCCGTCGCCACGCGGATCGCGCGCCGGATGGTGGTGCCGCCGCAGCGCGACGGCGGCCAGCGGCAGTACGTCGAGAGCCCGCTGCCGCAGGTCGACGCCGCGAGCATCCAGCCGGTGCTCGACCACATCAGCGACCACCTCGACGAGCCGCACACGGTCCCGGACCTCGCCCGGCTGGCGATGATGTCCGAGCGGACCTTCGCGCGGCGGTTCGTGGCGGAGACCGGCACCACGCCGCACAAGTGGATCGTGCAGCAGCGGGTGCTGCGCGCCCGCGAGCTGCTCGAGGAGACCGACCTGCCGGTGGAGGCGGTCGCCTCGCACAGTGGCTTCGGGTCGGCCTCGCTGCTGCGGACCCACTTCCAGTCCGTCGTCGGCACGAGCCCGCAGCGCTACCGGCGCGAGTTCTGCGCCCGCTGACGGGCGTTCCCGCCGCACGCTCGGGCACCCGAGGCGTGCCGGCGGCCTCGTGGGTAGGGTCGGCTCGTGCGCATCGCGAGGTACACGACAGGTGAGGACCCGGCATTCGGCGTGGTCGAGGGCGAGCCGGGACGCGAGTTCGTCGTCCAGGTCCAGGGCGACCCCCTCTACACGCCGATCGTCCCCACGGGCGAGCGGTACCCGGTCGGGGAGGTGCGGCTGCTGTCGCCGGTCATCCCCCGCAGCAAGATCATCGGCATCGGCAAGAACTACGCCGACCACGCCAGGGAGATGGGTGGCGAGGTGCCCGAGGAGCCGCTCATGTTCCTCGTCCCGAACACCGCGGTCGTCGGGCCCGGCGACCCGGTCGTGATGCCCGCCGGGGCCAAGGAGATCTCCTACGAGGCGGAGCTCGCCGTCGTGATCGGGCGGATCGCCAAGGACGTGCCGCGCGAGCGCGTCAAGGAGGTCGTCTTCGGCTACACCTGCGCCAACGACGTCACGGCCCGCGACTGGCAGCGTGGTGACGGGCAGTGGGGCCGCGCCAAGGGCTTCGACACCTCCAAGCCACTGGGGCCGTGGATCAACACCGACCTCGACGTGTCCGACCTGCGCGTCGTCAGCCGCGTCGACGGCGAGACCCGCCAGGACGGCACCACGGCAGACATGATCTTCGACGTGGAGACCCTGGTGTCCCACGCGAGCTCGGCCTTCACCCTGCTCCCCGGTGACGTCATGCTCACGGGCACGCCGGCGGGCGTGGGCCTCGTCGACCCCGGCCAGCGGGTCGACGTCGAGGTCGAGGGCATCGGGACCCTCACCAACACCTTCGTCCGCCGCTGACCCGGGTCGGCACGGCCGGGGCGCACCCGGCCGGGCTCGACGGCATACGAGCCGGGTCCCGGCGGTCCCTAGAATCGGGGCACCATGACTGACACCGCCTCCCAGACCCCGCGCCTGCGCGTCGCCCCGTCGCCCACCGGCGACCCGCACGTGGGCACCGCGTACATGTCCCTGTTCAACCTCGCGTTCGCGCGCCAGCAGGGCGGCAAGTTCGTCCTGCGCATCGAGGACACCGACCGCGCGCGGTTCCGCGAGGACAGCGAGCAGCAGGTGTTCGACATGCTGCACTGGCTCGGGCTGCACTGGGACGAGGGGCCGGACGTAGGCGGCCCGTACGCGCCGTACCGCCAGTCCGAGCGGCTCGACACGTACCGGCCGTACGTCGAGCGGCTCCTGGCCGAGGGCAAGGCGTACCACTGCTGGTGCTCCACCGAGCGGCTGGCGCAGATGCGCGAGGTGCAGCAGAAGACCAAGCAGCCCACGGGCTACGACCGTCTCTGCCACGGCAAGACGCGCGAGGAGCGGGCGGCGCTGCCCGGCTTCACCGAGACGCCCGTCGTGCGGATGCTCATCCCCGAGGACGTCGAGCTGCACTTCGAGGACCTCATCCGCGGACGGGTCTCCGCCCCGCGCCCCGACGACCAGGTCATCCTCAAGGCCGACGGCTTCCCGACCTACCACCTCGCCGTCGTGGTCGACGACCACGAGATGGGCATCACCCACGTCGTGCGCGGTGAGGAGTGGATCTCCAGCACCCCCAAGCACATCCTGCTCTACCGGTGGCTGGGGCTGGAGCCGCCGAAGTGGGCGCACATGCCCCTGCTGCGCAACACCGACAAGTCCAAGATCTCCAAGCGCAAGAACCCGGCCGCGCGGCTCACCTGGTTCCGCGAGCAGGGCTACCTGCCCGAGGCGCTCGTGAACTTCCTCGCGCTGCTCGCCTACCCGCCGGCACAGGGCGCCGAGGGTGAGGACGTCGAGGTCTTCACCTTCGAGGAGTTCAGCAAGGACTTCGACTGGCGCAAGGTCAACCCGGTCGGCCCGATCTTCGACCTGAAGAAGCTCGACTGGCTCAACGGCGTCTACGTGCGCGGCCTCGAGGTCGGCGAGCTCGCCTCGCGCCTGCTGCCGTACCTCGTCGACGCCGGTGTGCTGGGCGCGGAGCCGACCCTGGGCGAGCTGGCCCGGCTGCGGTCGGTCACCGAGCTCATCCAGACCCGCATGGTGCTGCTCACCGAGGCCGCGCCGCTGGTCCGGCCCTTCTTCGTCGCCGACGCTGACCTCGAGGTCGCCGACGACGCCCGGGCCCAGCTCAAGGAGGACGCCCCGCAGGTGCTCGACGCCGCCGTCGCGGCCCTGACCGAGCTCGGCGACGAGCGGTCCGGCGTGCTCGGCTCGGAGTCGACGTGGAACGCCGCGGCGATCGAGGCGGCCCTGCGAGCGGCCGTGGTCGACGGTCTGGGCATCAAGCCGAAGTTCGCGTTCGGCCCGCTGCGGACCGCGGTGTCCGGCCAGCGCGTGAGCCCGCCGCTGTTCGAGTCCATGGAGATCCTCGGCCGCACGTCGACGCTGGCCCGCCTGCAGCGACTGCGCGACGACCTCGCCTGACCTCGCCCGACGTCGCCTGACCGGGACGCCCGGTGGTGCGAGCGTGCCGCGGCGTGGGCCCGCCGCGTGGTGGGACTCACGCCGCCGGCGCGGTGCGGGGTGGCGGTGCTGCGGTTAGCGTCGGGTCATGACCCGCATCGTGACCGAGAGCATCGACGTGGCAGCCCCCGCCGCGACCGTCTTCGCCATCCTCACCGACCCCCGCCAGCACGCACGCATCGACGGCTCGGGCTCGGTGCAGGAGGTCGTCGAGGGGCCGGCGCGGCTCGAGCGCGGGTCGGAGTTCGGCGCGCGCATGCGCCTGTTCGGCCTGCCCTACCGGATCTCCAACCGGGTCGTCGAGTTCGAGGAGGGGCGCCGGATCGCCTGGCGGCACTTCGGCGGCCACCGGTGGCGCTACGAGCTGGAGCCGCTGGGCGCCGACCGCACCCGTGTCACCGAGTCCTTCGACTACTCGATGTACGGGCCGGGGCCGCGCCTGTTCGTCGAGCTGCTGCGCTTCCCGACCCGCAACCGCAACGGGATCCGGGCCACGCTGGTCCGGCTCCGCGACGCCGCCGAGGCCGACGCGGCCAGCGGGACGACCGTCGACGCCGCGACGGGGGAGGGGGCCTGATGTCCATCCGCAAGGGGTCGAGGGTCCGGTGGACGTGGGGCAGCTCCACGGCTGAGGGGACCGTCACCGAGGTCCACCACGAGCGCGTGTCACGGACGATCAAGGGCTCGACGGTGACCCGTGACGCCAGCCAGGACGAGCCGGCATACGACATCGAGCAGGACGACGGCAGCCGCGTGCTGAAGTCGAAGAGCGAGGTCGAACGCGCCTGAGGCGTGCGGGGATCCGCGCGCGATCCCGGCCGCATCGGTCCGCAACCGGGGCCGATTTGGGAAGCCGAGGAACGGCCCGGTAGTATCGCTCCTCGGTTCACCCCCTGAAGGCCTTCGGGCGCGCTGGGAGTGATACCCCTTGGGGTATGGTGTAATTGGCAGCACGACTGATTCTGGTTCAGTTAGTCTAGGTTCGAGTCCTGGTACCCCAGCTCCGGCGGAGCTCCGCGTGAGACCCCGCCGATTCGGAGAAATCCACGACCTGCCGGTATGGTTCTCTCCGCTGCCCGACACCGCGAGGTGTCACCGGCAGACCAGCTAGGGCCCCGTTGTGTAGCGGCCTAGCACGCCGCCCTCTCAAGGCGGTAGCGCGGGTTCGAATCCCGTCGGGGCTACGCGAGCAGGAGCCCCCGTCCACTCCGGACGGGGGCTCTTCGCGTTCCCGGGGTCCGGGGCCGCTGCCCGCGGTCGGCCGCCTATGCGCGGCGTGTGCTCACCGACTCCTGGGCCATGCGTCGCAGCGCGACCAGCACGGGGTCGAGCATGACCGTCCCGACGACCACGGTGTGCATCGCGGTCGCCGGGTCGTCCGTCGCCAGCGCCACGTCCAGGTCGACGGCGGCGACCTGTTCCATGGCCTGCGCGTAGCGGCGCAGGGCATCCGCCGTCACGCCGACCCCGGCGTCGCGCGCGGCCGCGAGGGCGACGCCGAGGGCGCGGGAGGCGGGCGCCTGGGCCGAGACGCTCCAGCCGAGGTCGGCCACGAGGTCCGAGACGTCGTCGCTCACGGGTCCGTCCTCGCCCGCGGTCGGCAGGGCGTAGTGCGCGATGCCGAGCAGCTCGTTGCGCGAGGCCGGGGGTGAGGCCAGGGCCGCCAGGATCGCGGAGATGCCGGCGATCCCGACGCCGCCGTGCTCGACGAGGGCGCGCACGAGCCGGACCCGCTCCACGTGCTCGGGGCCGTACTCGGCGCGGGTGCGGCTGGTGGCCTCGCCGGGCATGAGCAGCCCCTCGCGCAGGTAGTACTTCAGCGTGTGGACGGGCACGCCGGTCGTCTCGGCGAGCTCGGAGATCCGCATGGGCACCTCGGGGTCTTGACATCGGATAGTGCTGCTGTCCAATATGGCAGAGCGCTGATGGACAGCGCCACTATCCAAGGAGCCCGGCATGGTCGAACGCGTCACCCACGCCTACGAAGGGCCGCTCGCGGTCTTCCTCATCGGCCTGCGCGTGCACAAGCCGTGGCGCGTCGGCGTCGTCGGCACCGCCGTCCGTGCGATGCCGCGCATGATCGTCGAGCTCGAGCGCAACAAGGCCGCCGCGGCTCGTGGGGAGGCGGAGTCGCTCGGCTACCTCGGCAGCCGCTCGACCGTCCACGGCCTGGGTACGACGATGATCCAGTGGTGGCGCAGCGTGGAGGACATCTACGCGTACGCCAACGCCGAGCCGCTCGAGCACCGGCCGGCCTGGCTGGACTTCTACCGCGCGGTGCGCGTCGACCCCTCCGCCGTCACCATCTGGCACGAGACGTATGCCGTGTCGGCGGCGGAGAGCGTGTATGCCGGGCCGGCGCCCTTCGGGCTCGCCTCGATCTCCGGGACCGTGCCGGTCGGCCGGCGCGGGGAGACGGCCCGCGAGCGGATCGTCCGCGGCTAGGTCCCCACGGCCGGGCTGCCGGTCACTCGGCCGCGGCGGGTTCCTCGGCGGTGGTGGGTCGCGCGACGGTGGTGGGTTCCTCGGCCGCGGCGGGTCGCCCGCCCGCGCGGCGCCGGCGCAGCAGGGGGCGTCCCGACAGCAGGGCGGCGGCCGGGACGGCCCACCGCCACGCGCGGTCGGCCCGCAGGGGCTCTGGACCCGGGCCGGTGGTGGGGTCGAGCCGGCGCAGGTGCAGCCGGCGCCAGTGGGCGCGCAGGTCCTCGTCGTCGTCGCGCAGGCCCTGGGAGGCGAGGTAGCTGCCGAACCAGGAGCGGCCGAAGGTCCTCAGCGCGCTGACGACCTGCATGGCCTCGTCGGCGTCCGTGAGCGGCTCGGCGCGCACGACCCGGGTCTCACCGCGGTACTGCACGGTGGTGACGGGGTCGGCCGTGAGGTTGCGGAACCACTGCGACCGGCCGCCGTACGGGCACCACAGGTAGGTGCGGTCACCGACCCGGTGCGGGTAGACCAGCACGCGTCGGGGCCGCCCGGTCCTGCGGCCGGTGGTCGTGACGACCATCCACACGCGGCCGGTCACCGGTCCGAGACCGAGGCGCCACAGGTACAGCGGCAGCCCCATCAGCCGGCGCGTCGGCCACGCGTCGAGGTACCGGGTGGTCTGCGTCCCCTCGCGCCTCGGCGGCTGCCCGCCGTGCGCTCCACGGCCGCGGGACGTCCTCGCGGGGAGGGGAGTCCTTGCGCGGCGGGCGGTGCCTGCTCGGCTGGAGACGGCTGCCCGGGTGGAGGGGTCTGGTCGGCTGGAGGTGCGGGTCTGGCTCATGCTCCCAGCGTCGGCCGGCGCCGTCGTCGTCGGCCCGAGTCGAACGTCCCGCCGTCGCAGGCTGCCGGCCGTGGCCGGCCCTCAGGCGTTGTTCTGCTGCTGCTGCTGGGCGTGGTGACGGGCCAGCACCTCGGTGAGCTTGTTGGCCCCGGCCATCACGGTCGCCGCGTGCAGCCGTCCGGGCTGGCGCGAGAGGCGCTCGATCGGGCCGGAGATCGAGACCGCCGCGACCACACGACCGCTCGGGCCCCGCACCGGTGCCGACACCGACGCGACGCCCGCCTCGCGCTCGCCGACGCTCTGCGCCCAGCCCCGGCGGCGGACGCCGGAGAGGGTCGTGGCGGTGAACTTGGCGCCGTGCAGGCCGCGGTGCAGGCGGTCCGGCTCCTCCCAGGCGAGCAGCACCTGGGCTGCCGAGCCCGCGAGCATCGACAGGGTCGCCCCGACCGGGATCGAGTCGCGCAGGCCCACGGGGCGCTCGGCCGCCGAGACGCAGATGCGGTGGTCGCCCTGGCGGCGGAACAGCTGCGCGCTCTCGTTGGTGTGGTCGCGCAGGGCGCCGAGGACCGGGCCCGCGGCGGCGAGCAGCCGGTCCTCACCGGCGGCCGCGGCGAGCTCGGCCAGGCGCGGACCGAGCACGAACCGGCCCTGGATGTCGCGCGTGACGAGGCGGTGGTGCTCGAGGGCGACGGCCAGCCGGTGGGCCGTGGGGCGGGCCAGTCCGGTCGCGGTGACCAGCTGGGCGAGGGTCGACGGCCCGGCCTCGAGGGCGCCCAGGACGATGGCCGCCTTGTCGAGAACGCCGACTCCACTGGTGTTGTCCATGCACTGATATTGACGTCTCATTGCCTGAGACGCAAATCCACCTGCGTGTCGGAGGTGCGACGCTCGGTGGACGGCGCAGCGTCGCGCTCGCCGGAGCCATGGTCGAAGGAGTGGGGAACGTGTCGGGAACGCTGGCCGAGAAGGTGTGGGACGCCCACGTCGTCCGTCGAGCCGAGGGCGAGCCGGACCTCCTCTACATCGACCTCCACCTCGTCCACGAGGTGACCTCGCCCCAGGCCTTCGACGGCCTTCGCCTGGCCGGGCGGCCGGTGCGCCGTCCGGACCTCACCCTCGCCACCGAGGACCACAACGTCCCCACCACGCCGGGGCCGATCACCGACCCGGTGAGCCGCACGCAGGTCGAGACCCTGCGCCGCAACTGCGAGGAGTTCGGGGTCCGGCTCCACCCGATGGGTGACGCCGAGCAGGGCATCGTCCACGTCGTCGGCCCGCAGCTCGGCCTGACCCAGCCCGGCATGACGATCGTCTGCGGCGACTCGCACACCTCGACCCACGGCGCGTTCGGCGCCCTGGCGTTCGGCATCGGTACCTCCGAGGTCGAGCACGTGCTCGCCACCCAGACCCTGCCGCTCAAGCCGTTCCGCACCATGGCCGTGACCGTCGAGGGCGAGCTGCAGCCGGGCGTCACCGCCAAGGACATCGTGCTCGCCGTGATCGCCAAGATCGGCACCGGCGGTGGCCAGGGCTACGTCCTGGAGTACCGCGGCAGCGCCATCCGCTCGCTGTCCATGGAGGCGCGGATGACGGTCTGCAACATGTCGATCGAGGCCGGTGCGCGCGCCGGCATGATCGCCCCCGACGAGACGACCTACGACTACCTCAAGGGCCGCGAGCACGCGCCGACCGGCGCCGACTGGGACGCCGCCGTCGCCGACTGGGACCAGCTGCGCACCGACGACGACGCCGTCTTCGACGCCGAGGTCTTCCTCGACGCCTCCACCCTCACGCCGTTCGTCACGTGGGGCACCAACCCGGGCCAGGGCCTGCCGCTCGGCGAGGCCGTCCCCGACCCCGAGACGCTCGGTGACGACACCGCCAAGGCAGCGGCCCGGCACGCGCTGGAGTACATGGGCCTGACGCCCGGCACCCCGCTGCGCGAGATCAAGGTCGACACCGTCTTCGTGGGCTCCTGCACCAACGGCCGCATCGAGGACCTGCGCGCCGCGGCCGAGGTCGTCAAGGGCCGCAAGGTCGCCGACGGCGTCCGCATGCTCGTGGTGCCGGGCTCGGCCCGCGTGCGCCTCCAGGCCGAGGCGGAGGGCCTGGACAAGGTGTTCACCGAGGCGGGGGCCGAGTGGCGCCTGCCCGGGTGCTCGATGTGCCTGGGCATGAACCCCGACCAGCTCGCGCCGGGGGAGCGCAGCGCCTCCACCTCCAACCGCAACTTCGAGGGCCGGCAGGGCAAGGGTGGTCGCACCCACCTGGTCAGCCCGCTCGTCGCCGCGGCCACCGCGCTGCGCGGCACCCTGTCCAGCCCGGCCGACCTCGACCAGCTCGTCGGCGCGAACGAGGGGACCCTCTGATGCAGGCCTTCACCACCCACACCGGCATCGGTGTCCCGCTGCGCCGCAGCAACGTCGACACCGACCAGATCATCCCTGCCGTCTACCTCAAGCGCGTGACGCGCACCGGCTTCGAGGACGGCCTGTTCGCCGCCTGGCGCAAGGACGAGACGTTCGTCCTCAACCACGACTCGTATGCCGCGGGGTCGGTGCTCGTGGCGGGCCCGGACTTCGGCACGGGCTCCTCCCGCGAGCACGCCGTCTGGGCGTTGATGAACTACGGCTTCCGGGTCGTGCTGTCCTCGAGGTTCGCCGACATCTTCCGCGGCAACAGCGGCAAGCAGGGCCTGCTCACCGCCCAGCTGGCCCAGGACGACATCGAGCTCATCTGGAAGTACCTCGAGAACGAGCCGGGCGCCTCCGTCACGGTCGACCTGGTCTCGCGCACCGTCACCGCCGGCGACATCGTCGCCTCCTTCGAGGTGGACGACTACACCCGTTGGCGGCTGCTCGAGGGCCTGGACGACATCAGCCTCACCCTGCGCCACGAGCAGTCCATCACGGACTTCGAGGCCAGCCGCCCGGCGTACAAGCCGGTCACCACCTCCGCCTGAGGGGTCCGGCGCGCCGCGACACGGCGTGTTGCGGCAGCCAATCCGGGCTGTCCCTCCCTGCCTGCTCCGGCGTACCCGTTCCCTGGCCCCGAAGGCCCTTCCACGGGCCCAGAGGTGCGTCTACCTCCTGCCGAAACTGTTGCAGCACAACGGTTTCGGGTCGCTGTACGCGTACGCGGTCCTCAGCGTGCGTCCCGGGTGCGAGGGCGTCCACAGTGCCCGGACCCACCTCCGAGGGCCCGGAAATCCGTTGCGACACAATGGATCAGGCTCTTGACATGGTGGACTCGGACCCTCAACGGCCCTAACGTCAGACCCACGTCGGGCAGCGGCTCGACCGCCCAACCTGTCGGGCCAAGGGGGTCCGGCGTCACCAACCCTGTGGAGGGGAAGACGTGAACAAGGCAGAACTGATCAAGGAGCTCGAGTCGCGCCTGGGCAGCCGGAAGGCCGCCAGCGAGGCGCTGACCGCTGTGGTCGACGTGATCATCCGTGAGGTCGCCAAGGGCGGCAGTGTCGCGATCACCGGCTTCGGCACGTTCGAGCAGGCGGCGCGCGCGGCGCGTACCGGCCGCAACCCGCGCACCGGCGCCACCGTCAAGATCAAGAAGACGGTCGTCCCCAAGTTCCGCGCCGGCTCGGCGTTCAAGGACGTCGTCAAGAACCCGCGCTCGCTGCCGAAGGCGGCCGCCGCCGGTGCCCGCGCCGCTGCCGGGACCGCCACCAAGGCCGCGGCTGCAGGGGCCAAGAAGGCGACCCCGGCCAAGAAGGCCACGGCGACGAAGTCCACCGCCGCCAAGTCGACGGCCGCGAAGTCGACCGCCGCGAAGAAGACCACCGCGACGAAGTCGACGGCTGCCAGGAAGACCACGGCCACCAAGGCGGCGTCGACGAAGAAGGCGACCCCGGCGAAGAAGACCACGGCGGCCAAGACCACCACCGCCAAGAAGACGACCGCCACCAAGGCCGCCCCGGCCAGGAAGGCGACCCCGGCGAAGAAGACGACGGCGGCCAGGACAACGACGGCCAAGAAGACGACCGCCACCAAGGCCGCCTCGGCCAAGAAGACGACGCCGGCGAAGAAGACCACCGCCACGAAGTCGGCGGCGGCGAAGAAGTCCACGGCGAAGCGGACGGCCAAGAAGGCCTGACCCCCTTTCCGCACGGAACGGCGGCCGGCACCCCTCGGGGTGCCGGCCGCCGTCGTCGTTTGGGATGCTTGCGCCATGGCGAACTTCCTTCGGGTCGACGGCGGTGCCCCCCTCGTGGGTGACATCGAGGTGCGCGGTGCCAAGAACCTGGTCTCGAAGGCGATGGTCGCCGCCCTGCTGGCGGAGGACCGGTGCCGTCTGCGAGGCGTCCCGGAGATCTCCGACGTCAAGATCGTCTCCGGGCTGCTCGAGCTCCACGGCGTCAAGATCGACTCGACCGACCGCGACGGTGAGCTGCTGCTGGACCCCACCAACGTCGAGCAGGCCCACGTCGCGGACATCGACGCCCACGCCGGCACCTCCCGGGTGCCGGTGCTGCTGTGCGGGCCGCTGCTGCACCGCCTCGGCGAGGCCTTCATCCCCGACCTGGGCGGGTGCCGCATCGGCGACCGCCCGATCAACTACCACCTCGACGTGCTCCGGCAGTTCGGGGCGGACGTCCAGAAGCGGCCCGAGGGCCTGCGGCTCACCGCTCCCAACGGGCTGAACGGCACCCGCATCTCGCTGCCGTACCCCAGCGTCGGGGCGACCGAGCAGGTGCTGCTCACGGCCGTGCGCGCCAACGGCGTGACCGAGCTGCGCAACGCCGCCGTGGAGCCGGAGATCCTCGACCTCATCGCCGTGCTGCAGAAGATGGGCGCGATCATCAGCGTCGAGACCGACCGGGTCATCCGGGTCGAGGGCGTCGACCGGCTCGGTGGCTACGACCACCTGGCCATCCCGGACCGCATCGAGGCCGGGTCGTGGGCCTGTGCCGCGCTGGCCACCAAGGGCGACATCTACGTCCGGGGTGCGCAGCAGCAGGCGATGATGCCGTTCCTCAACGTCTTCCGGAAGATCGGCGGCGCGTTCGACATCGACGACGAGGGCATCCGGTTCTGGCACGCCGGGGACACGCTGCAGTCGCTCGTGCTCGAGACCGACGTCCACCCGGGCTTCATGACCGACTGGCAGCAGCCCCTCGTCGTCGCGCTCACCCAGACCACCGGGCTGTCGATCGTGCACGAGACGGTCTACGAGAACCGGCTCGGCTTCACCGAGGCGCTCGCGGAGATGGGGGCCGTCATCCAGCTCTACCGCGAGTGCCTGGGCGGGTCACCGTGCCGGTTCGGGCGGGCCAACTTCCGCCACAGTGCCGTCATCTCGGGCCCGACGCCCTTGCGCGGTGCCGAGATCACGGTCCCGGACCTGCGCGGCGGCTTCAGCTACCTCATCGCGGCGCTCGCGGCGGAGGGGCAGTCGACCGTGCACGGCATCGACCTCATCTACCGCGGCTACGAGCGGTTCTCGGACAAGCTCGACGCCCTCGGCGCCCACTACGAGGTCGGCGGCCCCAAGGTCGCCTGACCGGTCAGCCGATGGTCTGGTCGTCGCCGATGCCGACGATCCACAGCCGGCTGACGGGGCCACCGGCGCCGGCGAGGTCGATGCTGACCCGCTGCCCGGGCCGCAGGTGCCGCAGCGCGCTGGCCGCGAACACCTCACCGGTGAAGGTCACCTCGCGCCCGTCGTCGAGCAGGGCCGAGCCCGACCCGTCCTGCTCGTCGAAGGTGTGCACGCTGGCCTGCATGGCTGCAGCGTAGCCACCCCCGGAGAGCACGGCTCCCGTGGCGGCACCCACGCCGAGCGCGAGGGCGGCACGCAGCGCGGCGTCGTCGTCGACGTCCCGGCGCAGCCGCGGCAGGTCCAGCTCGAGGCGCGTGTGCCCCGCGGCCTCGTGCCGCGCCGCCGAGCCCTGCCCGAAGGCCGGGGCCAGGCCCGCGCCCGGTACGGCGGTCAGCAACACCGTGCCGGTCCCGTCCGCATCGGGCACCACCGCACGCTCGTGCGCCGACGCCGTGCGCAGTGCGGCCCGCAGGTCCTCGGCACGCAGGGACGGCAGGTCGCCCAGCAGCACCGCGACCGCCGCCCCCGGATGGTCGGCCAGGGCGGCGTCACGGCCGGCCAGCACCGCCGCGTCGAGGCCTGCGCCCGGGTCGGCGACCACGTGCGCGCCGAGCGCCGAAGCGACCCCGGCCACCGTCGCGTCCGAGGTGACGACGTGGACGCAGCCACGCGGCATACCGGCGACGCACGCGGTGAGGCAGTCGGTCGCGAGGGCGAGCGCGAGCTCGACGCGGTCGACGCCACCGGGCGGGTGCAGGCGGGACTTGGCCGCGGGGCCACCCTTGACGGGGACGACGAGCTGCCAGGACGGGAATGCGGTCATCACGGCGATCGTCCCAGTGCTGGCGAGGCCGCTCGACACCGACCCCTCGACCGGCGAGGATGCTCAGGCACAACCCCCACCGGAGATGGAGAGCACGTGGCCCCCCGCAGCCGTGACCCGCTGCCGTTCGCCTACCGAGCCGTCGTCGCGATCCTGCGGCCGCTGCTCATGGTCCTGACCCGGCGCGACTGGCACGGTGCCGAGAACCTCCCGCGGGAGGGCGGTTTCGTCGCCACGCCGAACCACCTCTCGTACACCGACCCACTGGTCTTCGCCCACTTCATGCTCGACAACGGGCGGCCGGCGTTCTTCCTCGGCAAGGAGGGCGTCTTCCGGGTGCCCGTCGTGGGGGCGATCCTGCGCGCCGCGCAGCAGATCCCGGTCTACCGCAACACCGGCAAGGCGGCCGACGCGTTCCGCGCGGCGGTGGCCGCGGTGCAGGAGGGCAAGGCCGTGGGCGTGTACCCCGAGGGGACCCTCACGCGGGACCCCGACCTGTGGCCCATGGTCGGCAAGACGGGTGCCGCGCGCATCGCCCTCGCCACCCGCTGCCCCGTGATCCCCGTCGCCCAGTGGGGTCCGCAGGAGCTCCTCGCGCCGTACGGCAAGAAGCTGCGGCTGCTGCCGCGCAAGACCATGCACGTCACCGCCGGGCCGCCGGTCGACCTGTCCGACCTGTACGACCAGCCCGTGACCTCGACCCTGCTGCGCGAGGCGACCTCGCGGATCATGGCCGCGCTCACCGTCCAGCTCGAGCAGATCCGCGGCGAGCAGGCGCCCACCGAGCGCTTCGACTCCCGCAGCCACGGGCTCCCCGAGACCGGCAACTTCCGTCGTTCCCAGCGGGGTGGTCGATGAGCACCGCCGCGGTCTTCGGCACGGGCAGCTGGGGGACCGCGTATGCCGCCGTGCTCGCCGACGGGGGCACCCCCGTGCGGATGTGGGGGCGCCGGCAGGAGGCCGTCGACCAGGTCAACGCCGGCTGCAACCGCGACTACCTCCCGGACCTCGTCCTGCCGCCCACGGTGACCGCGACCACGGACCCCGAGGAGGCCGTCCGGGGCGCCGACATCGTCGTCCTGGCCGTGCCGTCCCAGACGCTGCGGACCAACCTCGCGACCTGGGGGCACCTCCTCGGGGACGCCAAGGCCGTCGTGTCGCTGATGAAGGGTGTCGAGCTCGGCACGACCAAGCGGATGAGCGAGGTGATCCACGAGGCCGGCGGCGTCCCGCAGGACCGCATCGTCGTCGTCTCGGGCCCCAACCTCGCTCCCGAGATCGCCAAGAAGCAGCCTGCCGCCAGCGTCGTCGCCTGCATCGACGAGTCGGTCGCCGACATGGTGGCGCGGGCCTCCAACCCGCCCTACTTCCGCCCGTACACGAACACCGACGTCGTCGGCACCGAGATCAGCGGCGCCGTCAAGAACGTCATCGCGCTCGCGGTCGGCATGGCCGAGGGCCTCGGCATGGGGGACAACTCCAAGGCCTCGATCATCACCCGCGGCCTGGCCGAGACGACCCGGCTAGGGCTGGCCCTGGGGGCCGACGTCATGACGTTCGCGGGCCTCGCCGGGGTGGGCGACCTCATCGCCACCTGCATGTCACCGCTGTCGCGCAACCACACGTTCGGGGTCAACCTCGGCAAGGGCATGTCGGTCGCCGAGGTCGTCGCGGTGACCAAGCAGACGGCCGAGGGCGTGAAGTCCTGCGAGTCGATCCTGCAGCTCGCGCACCAGCACGACGTCCGGGTGCCGATCATCGAGCAGGTGGCGGCGGTGGTCCACGACGGGCGCTCGCCCAAGGACGTCGTCGGCGCGCTCATGCAGCGCGAGCTCAAGAACGAGACCGACTGACCCGAGCTCCTCCTCCCGCACTTCGGGCCACCGGGCCCCGCAGGCAGAGCGCCTGACCGCGGTCAGGTGGCCTCAAGTGGGAGATGCACCCCACTTCGGGCCACGTGGCCGCGCATGTGCAGCGCTTGACCGCGGTCAGGTGGCATGACGTGGTGGGGATGGCGGCTCCGCGGGGCTGCCCGCCACCCCGGCTCGGATGCGGCCCAGGGTCATGCTGGCTCAGGGGTCAGGCGTGGCGGAGGGCCTGGTCGAGGTCGCGCCAGAGGTCCTCGACGTCCTCGATGCCGACCGACAGGCGCAGCAGGTTCTCCGGGGTGGTCTCGGGCTCCAGGACGTGCCGCCGACGACGCTCGACCTGGGACTCCACGCCGCCGAGGCTGGTCGAGTGGCTCCACAGGTGCACGGCGTCGGCGACGCGCTCGGCGGCCTCGGGTCCACCCACGACCTCGAGGGACACCATCGCCCCGAAGCCGGGGTAGCGGACCCGCTCCACGGACGGGTGGCCGTGGAGCCGCTCGGCCAGCGCCGCGGCATTCGCGGTGGCGCGCTCGAGCCGCACGTGCAGGGTGCGCAGCCCCCGCAGGGCGAGCCACGTCTCCATCGGCCCGGCGATGCCGCCGCCGAGGAGGCGGTGGTGCGCGAGGCGGTCGTGCAGGGCGGTGCCGGCCTCGGTGGAGGCGGTGACGGTGGCGCCGAGGATGAGGTCGCTGTGGCCGCTGAGGTACTTGGTCACCGAGTGCACTACGACGTCGACGCCGAAGGACAGCGGTTGCTGGCCCAGGGGAGTGGCGAACGTGTTGTCGCACACGGACAGCACGCCGCGCTCGCGGGCGGCGGCTGCGATGGCGGGCAGGTCGGCCACCTCCAGGAGCGGGTTGCTCGGCGACTCCAGCCAGACCATGGCCGCGCCGTCGAGCGCGGCCACCACGGCGGCCGTGTCGGTGAGGTCGACCCAGCGCACCTCGTGGCTACCGTCGCGCTCGGCGTCGAGCAGCGAGGCCACGGTGCCGTTGTACGCGGTCTTCGAGGCGACGACGGGGCTGCCGTGGGGCGCGAGGGACAGGGCGGCACTCACCGCGGCCATGCCGGATGCGAAGACCAGCGCATCGCCGCCCTCGAGGCTGCCGAGGGCCTCCTCGAACGCCGACCACGTGGGGTTGCCGCCCCGGGCGTACCCCTGCGGGCCGCCCGCGGCATACGTCGAGGAGAGCTCCAGCGGAGGGCTCACGCCGGCACCCGGGACGCGAGCCGGGCGCCCGAGCGCCACCACGCGCGAGGCCGGGGACAGGTCGTCGTGGGCGGCGACGTCCGCTGCGGGCTTGGGCACGTCGGGCAGGTCGTGGGAGGTCACGCGGCCAGCGTAGGCGTGAGGCGCGGCGGGTGACGGCGCGGGCCACCGGGCGGGATACGCTCGTCGGCGATGAGCACCGACCAGCCCACGCCCCGCAAGCCGCGCGTCGCCATCGTCTTCGGCGGTCGCTCCTCGGAGCACGCGGTCTCGTGCGCCACGGCCGCGGGCGTCATGCGCGCGATCGACCGCGACGCGTACGACGTCATCCCGATCGGCATCTCCCGTGAGGGCCACTGGGTGCTCTCCGACGGGGACCCCTCCCGGCTCGAGCTCACCGCCACGGCCACCCCCGAGGTGGCCCACGACAGCGGCGCCGGCGTCGTCGTGCCGCTGTCCACGACCAACCGCACCCTGACCACGTTCGAGGCGCAGGAGATCCCGCGCGACCTGGGCGAGGTCGACGTGGTGTTCCCGCTGCTGCACGGGCCGTTCGGCGAGGACGGCACCATCCAGGGCATGCTCGAGATGGCCGACATCCGCTACGTCGGGTCGGGCGTCCTCGCCTCGGCCGCCGGCATGGACAAGCACTACATGAAGGTGCTCTTCGCGGGCGCCGGGCTTCCCGTCGGGCCGTATGTGGTGGTCACCGACGTGCAGTGGCGCCGCGACAAGGCGGCCGCCATGGAGGCCGTGGCGGCGCTGAAGTACCCCGTCTTCGTGAAGCCGGCCCGCGCCGGGTCGAGCATGGGCATCTCCAAGGTGTCCGACCCCGAGGCGCTCGAGGGCGCCATCGAGATCGCGCGCCAGCACGACCGCAAGGTCGTCGTCGAGCAGGGGATCGTCGGCCGCGAGATCGAGTGCGCCGTGCTCCAGGGACGCGGCACCGACGGGCCGCGGGTCTCGCACGTCGGGGAGATCGCGGTGACCGCCGAGGGCGGCCACGAGTTCTACGACTTCGAGGCGAAGTACCTCGACGACGGGGCCGTGCTGTCGTGCCCGGCGGACGTGCCCGACACCGTGTCCAAGGAGGTGCAGCGGCTGGCCGCCGCCGCGTTCGAGGCGCTCGGGTGCGAGGGGCTGGCCCGGGTCGACTGCTTCTACACGGACGCCGGTGACGTCGTCGTCAACGAGATCAACACGATGCCGGGGTTCACGCCGCACTCGATGTACCCGCAGATGTGGGAGGCGACCGGCCTGTCCTACCGCGACCTCATCGACGAGCTGATCCAGCTCGCGCTCGAGCGCCCCGTCGGACTCCGCTAGCCCGTCGCCGACCGGCAACGCTGCCCACGTGTTGCCACGTGGTGGTCACGGGGACGCCGATCCAGCTCCCGCATGACCACCTGCTGGCAACAAGTTAGGGAAGGGTGACGGCGGGCCGTCAGGAGCAGTGGCGGCCGTTCTGGGGCAGGGCCTTCGCGGCGGGGCCGAACGCAGGCAGGAGGAGCGGTTCGGGGGCGTAGGCGCTGGGGACCAGGACCTCGATCGCAGGGTCCGTGCCGAACGTCGTGAAGCGGGCGCCGTCGGACAGCCGCTCGACCACCCAGCCCACGCCGTCGACGTCGAGGCACTCGTCGGTCGTCGGGCCGAGCGCGGGCAGGCCGCACCGGGCGACGACGGCAGGGTCGCCCCACGCGCGGGTCCGGGCGGACGCCGGGGAGGTGTCCACGCGGTCGCGCCCGGCCACGCGCTTCGGCCACGCCCCGGAGGCGGCGTCGCAGCCGGTGCCGGCATAGCCGGGGACGGCCACGTCGACGCCGCGCGGCCACACGGCATACACGACAGCGCCGGCCGTCCCGAGGATCAGGAGGCCGGCGGCTGCGAGGAGCGCGCGCCGACGCGCGGCGCGGCGCACGTCAGACGTGGACGACGGTGCAGGTCAGGGTGCGGGTGATGCCCGCGACGTCCTGGATCTTGGCGATGACGAGCTTGCCCAGCTCGTCGACGGTGTTGGCCTCGACGCGGGCGATCACGTCGTAGGGGCCGGTGACGTCCTCGGCCAGCACCACACCGGCGATGCCTGCGATGGCCTCGGCCACTGTCGCCGCCTTGCCGACCTCGGTCTGGATCAGGATGTAGGCCTGGACCACCACGTGACACCTCTTCTTCCTGGTTGGCCGGGACGGAGGCGTCCCGAGAGAACCTGCCGCGGCGGGGCGCCACGGTGACCCAGACGCTACCGTGCCCGTGTCCCACCCGTCTCCCCAGGACCCGTCACGAGGAGGTCACGCCGTGCCCGACCAGGCGCGCACGCTCGCGCAGGTGTCCGAGGGTGCCCTGCTGGCCGAGATCTTCCCGTTCTTCACCGGCGGGCCGGGTATGCCGGTGGGCCCGGGGGACGACGCGGCCGTCCTCGCCACGGGGAGCCGGACGGTCGCCACGACCGACACGATGGTCCGTGGGCGCGACTGGGTGGACGAGTGGTCCAGCGGGGCCGACGTCGCGGCCAAGGCGCTCACCCAGAACCTCGCCGACGTCGCCGCGATGGGCGGCCGGCCGACGGCCGTGCTCGTCGCACTCATGGCGGACCCGGCCGTGGAGGTGGACTGGGTGCTCGACTTCGCCCGGGAGCTGGGCGCCCGGGCCGCGGAGGCGGGGGTCGCCGTGGCAGGTGGCGACCTGTCGTCCGCGCCCGCGGGGGTCCTCGCGGTCGCCGTAACGGCGCTGGGGGACCTGCCGGGCCGCCCCGTCCTGCGCTCGGGCGCCCGCCCCGGTGACGTGGTCGCCGTCTGCGGCACGCTGGGGCGCTCGGCAGCAGGCCTGGAGCTGCTCCGGGCCGGGGCTGTCAGGGACGAGGCTGTTCGGGGCGACGCTGCCCGGGGCGAGGCCGGCGCCGGGGGCCGGGGCCACGCCACTCGCGAGGCAGAGGGGTGGAGCGGCACCGCTGCCGAGTGCGTCGCGCACCACCTGCGGCCGACGACGCCGCTGGCGGCCGGCCCCCGGGCTGCGGCGAGCGGGGCGACGGCGATGCTCGACGTGTCGGACGGGCTGCTGCGTGACGGGTCCCGGCTGGCAGCGGCCAGCGGGGTGCGGGTGGCCCTCGACTCGGCGCTTTTGGCGCCCGACGTGGACGTGCTGCGCGAGGTGGTCGGCGACGGGGCGCTCGAGTGCGTGCTCGCCGGTGGGGAGGAGCACAGCCTGCTCGCGACGTTCGGCGGTGAGCTGCCGCCGGGGTGGCGGGCGCTGGGCCGGGTCGAGGAGGGCGAGGGCGTCACCCTCGACGGTGAGCCCCAGCAGCCCCGCGGCTGGGACCACTTCGCCGGCTGAGCGACCTGCCCGGCACGGGACTCCCCGGGCTTTGGGGGTGCAGGAGTGGCCGATGGGTCACTCCTGCACCCCCAAAGCCGCGGGAAGCCGGAGCAGGTCGCGGCCGTGTGGTCCGGCGTCGAGGCCCCGTCAACGACCGAAGCCGACCTCCCCGTGGGGAGATCGGCTTCGAGTGCGTGTGCCGGGAGGCTGGGTCAGCGCTTGACCTTGCCGGCCTTCAGGCACGAGGTGCAGACGTTGAGACGCTTCGGGGTCACGCCCGCGTCGCCCACCAGAGCCTTCACGCGCTGGATGTTGGGGTTCCAACGACGCTTGGTGCGGCGGTGCGAGTGCGAGATGTTGTGACCGAAGCCCGGTCCCTTGCCGCAGACGTCGCAGTTGGCAGCCACGGGTGTTCTCCTGGTTCGATGCGTACAAACTCGGGGCGCCCCGTGATCCACCGCGGGCAGGAGCCAGCGACGGAGAGGTTCACGGGAACCGGTCAAGCGTAGCCGAGCGGTGGCTCATCGACCAAAACGGCGCCGATGGCCGCCTCGCCGACGGCCCCTGACGTTAGCCTGCCACCGTGCTCGATGCCCTCACCGCCGCCGATGCCCGGCGGTGGGCTGTGCTCACCCGGGCCGCCTTCGCCGCCCGGCGTGCCGAGATCGACGCGCTCAACGTCTTCCCCGTCCCCGACGGCGACACGGGTACCAACCTCTACCTCACCCTGGACGCCGCGCTCGACGCCGTCCGCACCGAGCACGAGCGGGCCGGCATCCTCGGCGAGGCCTCGCTCGAGCAGGAGTGCGGCGACCTCGCGCACGCGATGCTGCTCACCGCGCGGGGCAACTCCGGCGTCATCCTCAGCCAGCTCGTGCGCGGGTTCGCCGAGGCGATCGCCGAGCGGGGCGTCGAGACAGCCGACGCGTCCGTGATGGCCGACGGCCTCGCCCGGGCCAGCGACCGGGCCCGCGCCAGCGTCATGCACCCCGCCGAGGGGACGATCCTCACCGTCGCGCACGCGGCGGCCCTGGCGGGAGCCGAGCCGGTGGACGACGGCCTCGCGGCGGTCGCCGAGGCCGCCCTCGACGCCGCCACCGTCGCGCTCCGCAAGACGACCGAGCAGCTCCCGGCCCTCGCCCGTGCCGGGGTCGTGGACGCCGGGGCCGCGGGGTACGTGCTCATGCTCGAGGCCCTCGCCCGGGTCGTGCACCAGGACGCCACCCAGGTCGGCGAGCGGGTCGAGCCGTTCACCGAGGACCAGACCCTGCGCCGACGGGAGGACTGGACCCGCAGCAACGGCGGGGTGGTCGAGCCGGTGGGCTCGCACGGCGGGTCGTCCACCGGTGACGGCGACCTCGTCGAGGGCGGACCGGCATACGAGGTGATGTACCTGCTGCGCGACAGCGACGAGGGCCGCGCGGCCACGCTGCGCACGACCCTCGACGCCCTCGGCGACTCGCTGCTCGTCGTCGGTGGTCCCGAGCTGTGGAACGTCCACGTCCACGTCGACGACGTCGGGGCCGCGCTCGAGGCGGGGATCGACGCGGGCCGGCCGTTCCGGGTGCGGGTCACGCACTTCGCCGACCAGGCGGCGCGCCGGGAGCGCCACGTCACGGGCGTCGCCGTCGTCGCGTGTGCGGCCGGGCCGGGCCTGGCCACCGTGTTCGAGGCGGCCGGCGCCGTGGTGGTGGCCAGCGGCCCCGGCCGGCGCGCCTCGGCGGGCCAGCTGCTCGACGCGGTGCGCGCCACCGGCGCCCCGTCGGTCCTGATGCTCCCCAACGACCGCGACACCGAGATGGCGGCGCACGCGGCCGCCCGGGCGGCGGAGGCCGACGGTGTGGAGGTCCACGTCGTCCGCTCGCGCACGGCGGTGCAGGGGCTGGCCGCGATGGCGGTCTGGGAGGCCACGGCGAGCGCCGCCCGCAACGCCTCGGAGATGGGCCACGCGGCCGCGGCGACCCGGCACGGCGCGGTCGCCGTCGCCAGCAAGGAGGCGCTCACCAGTGCCGGCCCGTGCGCCCCGGGCGACGTCCTGGGGGCGGTGTCGGGCGACGTCGTCGTGGTGGGCGACGACCTCGAGGCGGTGGGGGTCGAGGTGCTCACGCGGCTGCTGTCCAGCGGCGGCGAGATCGTCACGGTGGTGACGGGGGAGGGCGCCCCGGAGGGCCTGGGTGAGGCCGTGGGCCAGCGGGTGCGCCAGGCCCAGCGGGACCTCGACGTCCAGGTGATCGAGGGCGGTCAGCCCCACTACCCGCTGCTGCTGGGAGTCGAGTAGGCGTGGTCGACGAGAGCACGAACCTGCGCTCGGTCGTCTCGAGCGCGGCCCCCAAGCTGGCCGCCGGCCGCGACCTGCACACCGTGGGCGACCTGCTGCGGTTCTGGCCGCGGCGCTACACCAGCTTCGACGCCGACCTGACGAGCCTGCACGAGGGCGAGTACGTCGTCGTGGTGGCCGACGTCCGCGACGCCGTCACGCGCCCGATGCGCAACCGCCGGGGCCGCATCCTCACCGCCACGATCACCGACGGCACCAACGACATGGAGGTGACCTTCTTCAAGCCGTACGGGCACGAGGGCCGCCTCGTCCCGGGCGCGCGAGCGATCTTCGCCGGCAAGGTGGGCCGCTACGGCCGGACCTGGCAGCTCACCCACCCCGACTACCAGATCCTGCCGCCGGACTCCGACGGCCTCGACGCGCGCCGACGGCTGCTGCCGATCTACCTGCAGGTGCCCAAGGTCCAGAACTGGACCGTCATCGACAGCCTCAACCTCGTCTTCGACCAGCTCGACTCGGTCGTCGACGTCGTCCCGGCCGACCTCGCCGCCGCGCGCGGGCTGCCGTCGCGGCTGGAGGCGCTGCGCGGCATCCACCAGCCCAGCGGCTGGCCGGAGGTGGAGCGGGCGCGCAAGCGGCTGCGGTACGAGGAGGCGCTGGTCCTGCAGACCGTGCTGGCCCAACGGCGGCACCGGCAGGCGCAGGAGAAGACGCTGGCCCGGCGCCCGCGCGAGGGCGGGCTGCTCGCGGCGTTCGACGCGCGGCTGCCGTTCGAGCTCACCGCCGGCCAGCGCGAGGTGGGGGAGGTGCTCGCCGAGGAGATGGCGCGCGACACCCCGATGCACCGGCTGCTCTTGGGCGAGGTCGGCTCCGGCAAGACCGTCATCGCGCTGCGGGCGATGCTGGCCGCCGTCGACGCGGGCGGGCAGGCGGCCCTGCTCGCCCCGACCGAGGTCTTGGCCGCCCAGCACCACCGGTCGATCACGGCGATGCTCGGCGACCTCGCCGAGGGAGGGATGCTCGGCGGCAGCGACATCGGCACCCGCGTCACGCTGCTGACCGGCTCGCAGTCGACCGCTGCGCGCAAGCAGGCACTGCTCGACGCGGCCTCCGGCGACGCCGGGATCGTCGTCGGCACGCACGCGCTCATCCAGCAGAACGTGTCCTTCTTCGACCTCGCCCTCGTCGTCGTCGACGAGCAGCACCGATTCGGGGTCGAGCAGCGAGATGCCTTGCGGGAGAAGGGGAACCAGCCGCCCCATGTCCTCGTGATGACCGCGACGCCGATCCCGCGCACCGTCGCCATGACCGTGTTCGGCGACCTCGAGACCTCGACCCTGAGCGAGCTCCCGCGCGGCCGTTCGCCGATCGCGACGCACGTCGTGCCCGGCGACAACGCCCGCTGGGTCGAGCGCACCTGGGAGCGCATCGCCGAAGAGGTGCGGGCCGGCCGGCAGGCCTACGTCGTCTGCCCGCGGATCGGCGGCGACGACAAGGGCGTCGAGGACGAGCCCTTCCTGCCGCAGGAGGTCGACGAGGAGGGCAACCCCGTCGAGGCCCCGCGCGAGCTCGCGAGCGTGTATGCCGTGGAGGCCACCCTGCGCGAGACACCGGCGCTCGCCGGCCTCACCATCGAGGTCCTGCACGGGCGGATGCCGCCGGAGGCCAAGGACGCCGTGATGGCGCGGTTCAACCGCGGCGAGGTCGACCTGCTCGTCTCGACCACGGTGATCGAGGTCGGCGTCGACGTGCCCAACGCCACGGTCATGGTGGTCATGGACGCCGACCGGTTCGGGGTCTCCCAGCTGCACCAGCTGCGCGGACGCGTGGGCCGCGGGCAGCACGCCGGCCTGTGCCTGCTGTTCACGAGCACCGACGCCGAGTCGGCCCTCGTCCGCCTGCAGGCGGTGGCCGGGACGACCGACGGGTTCGAGCTCGCCCGGCTCGACCTCGAGCAGCGGCGCGAGGGCGACGTGCTCGGTGCCCGGCAGTCCGGCGGGCGCAACTCGCTGGAGTGGCTGTCGATCCTGCGCGACGAGGCGCTGGTCGACCAGGCCCGCGAGGACGCCACCGCGCTCGTCGCCGCGGACCCCGAGCTGGCCGCCCACCCCGACCTCGCGGCCGCCGTCGCCGAGCAGGTGGACGAGCAGCAGGCCGCCTTCCTCGAGCGCGGCTGACCCGGCCCCTTCCCAGCCGGCCCCCCGGCCATGCACGCTCGTCGGCGCACAGACCTCCGTCCCACTACGCACGGATCTGCTCTCTGCGCACTCACACGCTCGTCTGTGCGCAGACCTGGGTGCCTGGAGCTGGAGCGCGCGGAAATGGGTTCGTGGGACCAGCGCCCGCGGGCCTAGGCTCCCCGCCGTGATCCTCGCCCATGACGTCGACGGTGACGGCCCGGCCGTCCTCCTGCTGCACTCCGGGGTCTGCGACCGCCGGATGTGGCAGCCACTCCTGCCCGCGCTGACCCGCGCCCACCGGGTGGTGCGGCCCGACCTGCGCGGCTTCGGGGACAGCCCCCTGCCGGGTGAGGTGTATGCCGACGCCGACGACCTCGCCGCGCTGCTCGACTCGCTCGGCGTCGCCGAGGCTGCGGTCGTGGGGTCGTCCTACGGCGGCCGGGTCGCCATGGAGCTCGCCACCCGGCACCCCGGCCGCGTGTCCTCCCTCGTCCTGCTCTGCCCGGCATACCGCGGCGTGGACCCCGACGAGGAGCTGCAGGCCTTCGGCGCCGAGGAGGACCGGCTGCTCGAGGCCGGTGACGTCGAGGGGGCGGTGCAGCTCAACGTCCGCACCTTCCTCGGGCCGGACGCCGACGAGGCGACCGCGGACCGCGTGGCGCAGATGCAGCGCAGGTCCTTCGCGGTGCAGCTCGCCGCCGACGCGCTCGAGCCGGGCCCGCAGCCGGAGCGGGTGGAGGTCGACCCGTCACGACTGGCTGCCCCCACCCTCGTCGTCTCGGGGGCGCTGGACCTCGCCCACTTCGGCGAGGTCGCCACCGTCCTGGCCACGCAGGTGCCCGGTGCCGAGCACGTCGAGCTGCCCTGGGCCGGCCACCTGCCCTCGCTCGAGCGCCCGGACGAGGTCGCGGCCATGCTCCTCGAGGCCCTCGAGCGCCAGAGCGAGGTGCGCACGTCCTGAGCCCCAGGTCCGTGAGCGGTCGCGGCGGCTCCCACCGCCGCGATCGCTCGAAGACCGGGGGCAGCCGGCGCGCTACGGTGCCGCCGTGACGCGCATCATCAGCGGCCGGGCCGGCGGCCAGCGGATCGCCACCCCGCCGGGCCAGGGCACCCGCCCCACGAGCGACCGGGTGCGCGAGGCGCTGTTCTCCCGCCTCGAGCACCTCGACGTCCTGCGTGGAGCCCACGTGCTCGACCTGTATGCCGGGTCCGGTGCCCTCGGCCTCGAGGCGGCCAGCCGTGGGGCCGCGTCGGTGCTCCTCGTCGAGTCGGACCGCGCCGCTGCGGC